>JACQAW010000314.1 GCA_016194725.1 Deltaproteobacteria bacterium | reverse complement strand
CCCGGCGCCGGATGGTCTGAAGCTGGCCGTCCTTTTCCGCCACATCCAATTTCGACTTTTCAATATTCGCGAGCCTCGCGAGCTCGGCCGAAGTAAATGCAATATCCCTGAACGATCCCATTTTGTTGTGCCCTCCGTGGATACAAACTGTTGTTGGTTGTTATTCTAGTCGGGGATAAAATTTCCCACCAATGAAAATTCGTCGCCGGGGCTTCGATGACGAAAATAAATTTCAATTCGTGAGAATTTCGGTCGCCGCGGCGACCGAATCTGGAAAATTGAAAATGTTTTCAGAAAAAACTTGCGGAAAAATAAAAAGGGGGATTTTTTTATTTTGGGATTTTAGGTCGGAGCGGTACCCGTGACCTGTGATCGGTTACGGTACCGGATCCTGACCCCGACTCCCATTCGGAACCCGAGTCCGAATCCGAAGCTGGACCGGAGTCAAATCCCGATGACAAAATCAGATCCAGGTCGAGAATCAAAATCCAAGTCCGAATCCAAAAACCAAGTCGGAACCAAAATCGGTCCCCCGAGTTTTTTGGCAGAAACCGGTCGCCGCGGCGACCGAAGTTCCGTCGAAAAATAATTCTCCGGATTGGAAATTCAAAACCTGAATAGACGCGCAAGGACCCATCGCCCCTGTCCCAAAACAAAGTGGCGAATGAAAATAGCTCGGAATCCGGAACGCACTCAGTGGCAAGTCATTGTGACGTCCGTGGTAAATTTCGTTGGCATCGCACTTGCTCTGATTCGAGAAAAGAAATATACCGCTCGAAAAATCGCGCGCCCGATTTCGCTGCGAGGAGCGAATCACCTCGTCATGAAATCCAAGCGTCCGACTCTTCGTCGGCACCAACCCGTCATTCGTCAAATTATTCGCGTCACCCAAGATCGCTTCGGCGTAAAAATCCGGGCGCTCGCGGTCATGAGCGACCACGTCCACCTGGTCATCAAGGTTGGTTCCCGCGCGCAGTTCGCAAACGCCCTGCGATTTCTGGCCGGACAAATCGCGCAGATGGTTTCGGGTACGAAGCTTTGGCGTGCCAGGGCTTGGTCTCGGCCGCTCAAGACACTGGGCGAACTTCATACCGTCGATACCTATGTCGCGCGAAACCCCATCAAAGCTGGAATCTATTCCCAGCGTGACGGCTTCTATATCGTCGAGGGCGTTTTACAGCTCTGAAGCCGTCCGATCGAGATAGTGGTCGCCGCGGCGACCGAACTGGGGTTAGCACCCTGCCTGATGCCAAGGTTGCTCGCATATATCTCAATAGCCTCGTTTCCGGCCGCTGGCTGTGCGACGAATCAAGCGTTAAAGCTCCGGACTCCTGATTCACCCTGGTCCTCCGGTCCCTTTTGTGACGCGTTTCAGGTGAAACATTTTCGCGTGTCCCAAAGTGGAATGCCCTGGATCGAGTCCCGGTTTCAATCGTGGCAGTTCTGTCTGTGCAAGAGCGGGTTGAGCCAACGGGAAACTTTGCCCGAGAATATACTGGGTGTTTTTACAATTCGGTGCTCACTCACGAACGCCCTAAAGGTCCACGTTCAGCACCACCCAGCTTTGAATTTGCATTTCCGCTGCAGGTTCAGAAGAAAGTGCTCAGGGACGGCTCTGTCGAGCTGAACTTCATCAAGCTCAAACCAACCGAGCACTAATGCCCGGGGCTCGACCCGCCCGCCGTTTCAGTTGGCTATCGGTCTCAAAATTGCTCGTATCATAACCATGCTCAATATCCTTTTCTTGGCGCTGGTAGCAGCTGCGCCGCTTTCCCAAGCCGCCCACCCACCAACCGATGAAGACCTGGCCCGCGCCATCCGCGCCAAGATCAGCACGCAGCCAGCGCTGCGGTTCGCGACACTCGGAGTTACCGTTACCCGTGGCGTAGCCAAGCTGACTGGCGAGGTTGCGCAGCCTTCGCAGAAAACCCAGGCCTTCGTGGACGCACTGGAAGTGGACGGCATTGTCGGTGTCGACGCCTATGGCTTGGTCGTCCGTCCACTGCCTCTAAAACCCCCAGTGGCGGCTGCTCGCGAGGACGAGGATATCTATGACGAGGTGGCGGGTTCCATGGGAGCTGATGCACGAATAGGCGAAAACATTACGGACATTTCGGTGAAAAACGGCAATGTCAGGCTATCGGGCACGTTCAGCAGCCTATCAGCCAAGCTTGCGGCTGAAAGCGATGCAGCCGCGGTTATTGGCGTGGTGCGCGTGCTGAGCGATATTGTGGTCAAGCCACCTGAGCGCTTCAGCGACCGCCAGCTTAACGACGCGGTGAATTCGGTACTGCACGCCGACCCCGAGCTCAACGGCCGTCCGATCATGGCTCACGTTAAGGACAGCGTGGTGATGCTGCACGGCCGCGTAAAGAGCGCGGGGGAATGGCTGCTCGCCACGCGCGATGTCGCGCAAATTCCCGGCGTGGTGGGGCTTCGTAACGGAATTGAAGTGGGCGCGCCCGGCGAGAGCCCTGAGGACAACCAGATCAAGCAGTCGGTGGACATTCAGATTGACCACGACCCCATACTCAGCCCAGGTGGTGGAAACCAGCTCGACACGGTAGTGAAAAATGGAGTGGTCATCATCACCGGATCCGTGGTGTCGATAACCGAGTACACCAGGGCGCTGCTCGATGCCTTTCAAGGAGGAGCCAAGGCAGTGTGGAATCAGCTCAAGATTCAAGCGGGAGAACCGCCGGGTATTGCGATGCGTTATTTCGAGACGTATCCTGGTGAGATTTTTCCGTTGGGTTATGGGGAACCTGAGCCCAACGCCAAGTCCTGTTCCGACCCCAGTGCCAAGCTACTAGAACAAGGCCAGCTCCGTGCTTGGAGTCTTTGCAAATCCTTCGTTTCTGATCGTGCGCTTCCACCCAGCGATGGCCGTAATTGGAATGGCTGCTGGCACACGGAGTGTCCCTTTATCATTAATAGCGGAGTATTGACCTAATGGACTCGACAAAGGTTTGTAGATGAAATCTTTCGAGTCTTTCAGGACGCGCATCCCGAGATAAAAATTACCTATATTGATGCCAACGCCGACGTCGAGTTCATGATCAAGCGCAGCCTGACCTGACCTGGCTTACATACGCGCAGGAACCCGCATACCCAGCAACGAGAGTCCCTTGAGCAGGGTACGCTGGGTGGCCAGCACCAACGCCAACCGCGCCCGCGCCAGCTCGGCGTCTTCGACCAGCACTTTGTGCGCGCGATAGAAAACATTGAACGTCTTGGTCACGTCGATTAGATAGGTAGCCAGCACATTGGGGCGGTACCCCTCCAGCACGAAGTCGAGAATCATGGGCAGCCTAGCCAGGGTGCGAATCAGATCAATCTCTTCGGCCTGCGAAAGCTTGGCTTGCGCGGCGGTGGCCAGCTTTTCAAAGCCGGGTTGGGCTGCGGCCAAGTCCATGAGTTTGGGAATCTGAATGCCCGCCAAAAGTTCGGCCGGCGCGTTCCTCAAAATTCCCAGGCACCGCGTGTGCGCGTATTGAATGTAGGGCCCGGTTTCGCCTTCGAAATCGCAAACCCGGTCGAGGTCGAAGTTCACGTCGGTGACCCGGTCGGTGGAAAGATCGTTATAAATGATGGCGCCGGTGCCAATGACCTCGGCGGCTTTGGCTCGTTCGTCCTCGCTCATCGCCGAGTTCTTTTCGGCCATGATGGTTTTGACGCGGTCGTAGGCATGGTCCAGCACGGCTTCCATGGTGACGAAGTTGCCTTTGCGCGTGCTCCACCACCTGGGCGCCCTGCGATTCAAGCAGCAGACCCTTGTCTTTGAGAAGCTTTTCCAGCGCCGGCACCTTATCGATATAAAACGATTCGCCCCAGTAATGGTCGAAGTGCACATTGAGCCGCTCATAGGTGCGGCGAAATTCGTCGAGCGAAAGGTTCAGGAACTTTTCCCATAGTTTGCGAATCGCGGGGTCGCCCTTTTCAAGGCGCGTGAAATACTCGCGGGTGCGAAGCTGAAGCTTTTCGTCGCCCTCGATCTCTTTATTGATGCGGACGTAGAGCTCGACCAGATATTCGATACCCCGTTTGTCCAGCTCGGCGTCGTCGCCCCACATTTCGTAGGCCACGGCCAGCGTGCCATACTGCGTGCCCCAGTCGCCCAGGTGGTTGATCGCAACCGGCCGGAATCCACGTGCGGCGTATGTGCGCGCCAGGGTGTTGCCGATCATGGTCGAACGCAGATGATAGATGTTGAAAGGTTTGGCCACGTTGGGGCTCGAAAATTCCATGATGACGGTGGGCGCGTCTTTGGCCAGTTTTTTCGAAGCCAGCCCGTCGCCCGACAAAAGCAGCGACTGCAGCACATCGGTCACCAGTACCTCGCGCTTCACGGTGAAGTTTACGTAAGGGCCCAGTGCCGAGATTTCAATTTTCGAGGTCAGGGCAGGCATAGCGGCAAGTTTTGCCGCCAGATCTTTCGCGATCATGGGCGGCGCTTTGCGCATCGCCTTGGCCAGCTTGAAGATGGGAAAACCGAAGTCGCCCATTTTGGGGTCGGGCGGCACTTCCAGCACGGCTTCAGCCACGGCTTCCGGGGGAAGAGCGTTTTTTACCTGGGTAAAGATTTCCTCGCGAATCGCATCAAACAGCATATGTGGGGTTCAACCTACCAAATTTGCTCAAATTTACCAGCCCAGCTGCCGATCTAGTGATGAGGAGGACATAGTGTCCAGGCGTTTAGGTCTGCGCAGCAGGCAAGTTCGAGGAGTTTACGCGGGAATTTCGGTGGTGGCAGTCATTACGATGCTGGCCATTCTTTCTGCGCTCGAAGGCCGGGCTGACGAGCATCATGAAAAAGGCCACCACGAAGCCATACCGGAACAAGTGGCGCCGTCGACGCACGAGGTCGTAGCGGAGCACGAGGCCGTGCAATCGGGAAGTTCCGCGGCTGAAGAACCGTCGCATGTCGTTTTAGGTCAGCACAAAAGCGGCTGGCGCGTCGTATTGGAGAGGTCGGCTTTTGGCCAGGCTTATCGCGCGTTCGAGGAAAAGCTGCGCCAGGCCGCCGAACTGGACCAGGACAACGAGATTTTGCGCAAGCGCGTAGCGGCTTTGGAGTCTGAGAATGGGCATCTTGTTGATGCCAGCTTTGAATGCCGCGAGGAAATTCGTGCCAATGGCCTGAAGGCCGACTCGGTGGCCGAAGGCGGAGTCGAGACTTCGCGCACGATTGCTTCGCTCAAGACAGCCGACCCCGATTTGCTCAAAAAGACGCCAAAAGTGATTTTCGATGCCGCCGCCGAAGCGTTCGCGAAGAATGATTACGAAACCGCCGGCAAGGCTTTTGTGTACCTGGTCGACAACTCCGAAGACGATGCTTTTCAGGATGCGCAGACGCTCTACCTTACCGGCGTGAGCCTTTATAAAGTTGGCAACTACAAGCGGGCAGTCGGTTATCTGGAAAAGGCCGAAACGCACGCAAAGGTCGAAGACCTGAGCTACGGGCCGCGCGCGCTGGGCTGGATGGCGCTGTGCCAGAAAAAATTGGGAAATACGCGAGCCGAGAAAAACACGATTCGCGAGCTGATTCAAAAATATCCAAGATCCCCAGAAGCGCGGAGGTTGAACAGGAATGCGTAGAGTTGATGCGGGAATAGCTGCCGTAATTGCAGCGACGATACTTGGCACGGTACCGGCGGTGGGTGGGTACAGCAACACCACAACAGACTCAGTGCACGCCAGTGCACCCGAGAGTGGTGACTTTTCCACCGTTGGTATCGTGACCCAGGTAACCGGCGGCACTTTTGCCGTGGCCGACGGAAAATCGGCGGCTCAGGCCCTCGAGGTGGGCCAAGGCGTGGTGTCGGGCGACCGCATCTGGGTCGAGCAGGGCGGGCTGGTTCGCCTGACCGATACCGAAGGGGGAAGAATTACGGTTGCGGGGCCCGCGTCGGTGGAGTTCGTGCGCAGGGGGCGTTTGCACGCGGTAGCGCGAATTTTCAAGGGCGCGGTCAAATTTCGCGCAGCCGAGGGCCAGACCATGCATTTCGAAAATGCGTTCGTCGCCGGTACTGTTGCCGGCGAAGGGGCCGTCTGGACCTCGGGCGATACGGTGCAGGTTCTGGGACTGACGGGCGACGTGAAAGCGTGGCATCCGCACCTGGTTCAGGCCGCGGTACTGGTCACACCTGGATTCTTTACGGAGTCTTCGCTGCACTTCAAGCACCTGCAGCCTAAAATTCCAGTTCGCGTCGACGGCGAACATTTCGAGCATTTCCTGTCGCGTTTTGAAGAAACCCACGCCCCGTTGGAAAATGCCGAAGAGCAGAAGCGCGGGCTGGCGGCGCTTGTCGGGTCGGGATCGGCCAGCGAAGAGCTGGTGGCGCAAGCAGTCCCCGCACCGCGTTCGGCGGCCGCCCTATCCGAACCCAAGAGCGCCGAAGTGATGAGGCGCCTGCAGGCGCACATTTCCGGCAAAGATTATGAAGAGCAGGACGAGGTGCCGCTTGCGGCCCCCGGGCCCCGCTACAATGCCTACGGCCAGCGCGTGAAGTCGCGCAATCCGGCCGCGGAAAGACATACCCCGACCTGGCAGGTGGTGAAGCAGGCGCGCGGGCCGCAAAAAATGCAAAAAATGGACGACGAGCAACGCAGTCTGCTGGAGAAATTGAGCAAGCAGCCGAAGGTCCAAGAGGCTGGAGAGACCGAGTAAGACGCAAGGCCGTGGATGGCCCTGTGAGCAAGGCATGGAGGCAGTATGAAGTGGAAACTCGCAGTCGGGATTTTTTTGCTGATTTGGCTGGCGCCATTGAGCAGCCTGCATGCCGCCTCGTCAGAAAAGGCCAGCCAGAACAATGCCGGCAGCCTCGGCGAAATTTCGCTCATGGGCAGCTTCTCGAAAAGTGATTTCGGCAACGGCACCTATTCCACCACGCGCCGCTACACCGCAACGTTCGGCTTGAACCTGAACGTGCTCACCGAGCTCGAGGTTTCGTACGCGTACACGGACAATTTTTTTAACGGCAATCCGGTTCAAACGACTTCGGTAAACGAGCAGTCGCTCGGCCTTTCGCTGGTGCAGGGCCTTTTGCCGCCCAAGATGGTTATCGCGCCATACGTGAAGGTGGGTGCCGCGCAGTATAACCGCACTCAGAACGGCAGCATCTCGGGCATTCCCACGACGCCCCAGGTTGAAAAAAGCCCCAGCGGAATCCTGGGCGGCGGACTTCGCATATTCCTATTGCGCAACTTCTCGCTTAAGATCGAGGTCGTGACGTACCTGCCAAACTTCAACATCTCTGGCGCGAAGAATAACTTTTCCGCGCAGGGCGGAATCGGATGGGAATTCTGACCATCCGCCGGCTTGCCGCGCGCTTGCTAGTGCTTTTTCCCCTGCTGCTCAGTACCGGCTGCAGTACCGCGGCCTATCTGGTTCAGGCGGGAATAGGGCAGCTGTCGCTGTACAATCACGAGCGGCCGCTGCAGGAAGTTATCGATGACCCGCACACCACTGAAAAAGTCCGTGAGCGGTTGAAGTGGGTGCCCGAGATCAAGAAAATGGTCGAAACCGAGCTGGGCGTGCCGCCGACCTCGAACTACACCACGTATGTGCAGGTGGACCGCCCGTACCTGACCTGGGCGCTCACGGCTGCAGAGCCCTTCGAGCTCAAGACTGTGATGTGGTCATTCCCTTTTTTTGGCGCGTTTCCGTACCTGGGTTTTTTCAAAGAGAAAACGGCGCAGGACTGGGCGCACGATTACCAGCTCAAGGGATACGATACTTACGTGCGTGGAGCCTCGGCCTATTCCACGCTGGGGTGGCTACGCGATCCCATGGTGTCGACCATGCTCTATCGCGACAAGGGCGCCATGGTGGACCTGATTTTCCATGAGTCCACGCACGGGCAGATTTACCTCAAGGGCCAGGTGGATTTCAACGAGCAGATCGCGAGCTACGTGGGCGATACGGCCGAAAAGTTATGGATCGAACGCGCGTTCGGCAAGAAGAGCAAAGAGCGCCAGGACTGGGACAACGACCGCACTGATCGCCGCCTGTTCGGCACGATGCTGAAAAAATTCGCCGAAGAGCTCAAGGCCTATTACGCGTCGTCCTCGAATGCTTCTGCTGACGATCGCCGCAGCGGCAAGGAGAGCCGTTTTGCCGCGTTTCAAAAACAGCTCGAAACCGCGCCCTGGGCGGGGCGGGGCTGGGGGCGCATGGCCAGGCTGGTTACCAACAACGCGGCCCTGCTTGCGTTCCTGACCTACGAAGACGAGCAGGCGCTGTTTGACGAGCTGGACGAAAAATGCGGAGGGCACCTTAAAGATGCCCTCCGCTATCTGAAGAGTTTCGAGCGGGAATGGGACCGGCTCAGTTCCGTTGAGCGTGGCAAGACCAAACCGCAGGTATTACTTAAAGAGCGCTTACGGAGTAATGCAAGGGGTGGAGTCTGTCTCTACCTGGACACTCAGTGACCAGCTGGAGTTGTCGAGCACCGTACCCACGCCGCACTGCTGGCGCTGGCATTGGTCGAGCATTCCGATGGAGCCGGGGCAGCAGGCCCAGTTGGCCTGGTGGTAGTCCCAGTTCCAGGTGCTGCCGTAACCGCAGTAGCCGTAAGCCAAAGCCGAGTAGCAGCCGTAGTATTCGGCCGTGCAAAACGTATTACATTTATAGTCGGTGCGGATATTATCGACCTTGAGGGAGTAGGTCGTGTTGCCACCTTGCAGGTAGCTGCTGAAGTCAGCGACTGCCGGGTCGGACTTCACGCCCACGGCCAGGCCGCTCGAGTAGCCGGAGTTGCCGCCCTGGGTTGGAATGGTAATCATTCCCACTTCGATGCCGTTGGCCATGAGATGGACGTTCGCCGAGAGGTGATTGTAGTTCGCCGTGCCGCCTGTTCCATTTGTAGTGCCGGCGCCGCTTGGCTTGATGCTCACGCGCAGCTTGTTGTCAGCCACGATTGGGGGGCCGGGAAAGGTTGGGGTTACCGAACCGGTGCCCAGGCCATTCAGGACGGGCGACGAGTAAATCGCATGGCTGGGATACAAAGGGCAGCCGCTGGCGTTCAATCCACCGGTCGCGCCGCTGGCTCCGGACGTTCCGGTGGGACCGACGCTTGGGCCGGGGTTGGTTACGATGCCCGGCGAAGTGGTGGAGCCGCCGACGATTCCACTGTTGTCAGTGGATACGGGCGTATCCGAGCTCTTGCTGCAGGCCAGAACGCTGAGTGCCACAGGCACTACTATCAAAAAATCTTTCAACTTCATAAAACTACTCCTCTTCAACAACTGTCCCGATCAGCATCCACATCCACGGATTAAATTATCGGAACTCTATTACTGCTTCTCTGAATACTTACTGTGCAAGGTCAGTGCCGGATTCCTCTTTGTCGCTTTTGCCTAAAGGCCAGAGCCAATCTCCAGTCTTTGCTTGGACACCTGTTTAAGCTTTATGCAGCTCAAACCTGTCACCAAGTTCCTGTGTTCTCGGTCATCACCTGAATGGTCGCGCTCCATTGCTGATAATCGGGAACAATCTGAATGCTTCCGCCCCTGCACCAGTTCGTGGGGTCACCGATGTTGCAGGGGTAATCGGAGGCGATAATCGTAATCATGAGCTTTTGCTGGCCCGCGGGGCAGCTGGCCGATTCGCTCGAGCGCAGCACGCTGGACAGCGTGCAGCTGTGCAGCTGGCTTTCCCAGTACGTGCAGCTGCCGTCGGTGGGGCTGGAGCCGTAGATGGTCTGGCTGGCAACGTCGTACTCGGGCGTGGGCAGTGAGTTCGTGGGCGTCACCGACGTGGGCGAGACCTGTTTGAGATACGAGCTGTAATCCTGCGACGCCGAATAGGTTTCGTTGCTCGCAACGTAGTCCCAGGCCGCAGAGGTGCCGGGAATCGAAATGCGCATGCGCAGCTTGTTGTAATATGCGGCGCTGCCGTCGTACAGCGGCTGCCCATTCAACGAGTTGATGAGCGATGGGTTATAGGGCATCAGCGGCGTGTTGTTGGCATGGGGAAGCATGCGCAGCACGAGCTTGTGAGCGGCCGGCACGCAGATGTGGCGTGCGTGGTTGCCGATGCCGTTGATCTGAAAGGCAAGAGGTGGAGTCTGGTTGAGCGTCGTGCCGCTGCTGCCGGATGCTCCCGTAGTGGCGGCCGCAGTGCCGCCGTCAACGCTTACCGGAATGCCGGTATGGGTGGCCGGCTTCACGGTCTGGGGAGCCGAGGGGGCACATGCGGAATTCAAAATTCCCAATCCCAGAAATAGAATGAGCCTTCGGCCCGTGAGCAACTTCTGCATACAACTCTCTCCTCAAAAACAACTTGGGTCTCTCTAACCCCCTACGTTGCAACGGGGGTGCCA
Organism: Deltaproteobacteria bacterium; assembly: GCA_016194725.1. GTDB lineage: Bacteria > Bdellovibrionota > UBA1018 > UBA1018 > UBA923 > JACQAX01. Next base: position 9,044 of record JACQAW010000314.1, on the reverse strand, counting down.
GGAATCAAGCAAGGCTAAGCAGCTGAAAATGTTGAGGGGAAACGGGGTTGGGGATTGTTGAAAGTTTGGACAGCTGGAAAATGGGCAGCCGAAGGGGGCGCAGACTGGAGCCTCAGCAACAGTTCGAGGCAACAGTACAGGATCAGAAAGGGCTACGATGCCTTCTACTCTGATTCTGTACTGAGACTCAGGGCTGAGGCTGAGGCTGAGGCTGAGGCTCCAGTCTTCAGTTTTCAGATTGCTCCCCGGGAAACGCTTGCCGGGGGGCTGCCGGCCGAACCAAAGCCATGTTAGACTGAGAATGATTTGAAGTGGGTGGGGGCCCCTATCATTATATGAGCTCGGAAACACGCAAACTGGTCATCGAACGTTATACGTACTGGTCGGAGACCTGGGGAATGTCGCTGGCTTTTGCCGTGACCCAGTCCGTGGAAAAATCAGAACGAATCATGGCCGATGCGATCGTAGCCCTCATGGCGGCGGTGACCGAGCAACAGGGCGTGGCCATGATCGAAGCCCGGCTTGCGCAGTATCATCGAAACAACGGCGCCGAGTTGACCAATGATCTTCCCACCAAGGCCAAACCCGCGCCGCTGCTGCACGGAATTACCGCCACCCGCTTTGCCGCCGTGATTTGGGAAATGGCCAATGCCCAGGCCTATCGCGGTTTTGGCATCGACCCGTTTTTCAGGATGCCGGCTATCGCGCGCGCGGTGGTGATTATGAAAATCAAGGCGCAGTTCTCGCGCCAGCAGATCGCGGGCGTTTTGCGCATCACCGCCAATCAGGTGGACGACCATCTGGAAAATGCGCGCCTGCTTTTTTCTGATGGGCGTCCCTGGGTCGAGGCCAGCCCCGAGCTCAACATTCAAGGCACCAGCTGGACTCCCGAATGCCCGCAGTGGAACTCGATTCCGATGATCGAAACCGCGCCCGAGATGCGCAAGCACCTGACCAAGGTGACGAAGATGGCGCTCAAGATCAAGCGCCCCGAAGTTGGCGGGGCGCCCAAGGCTCTGCCGGGCATTCGCAAAATTCTTCGGCGCTCGCTGCTCGACGGGCAGATTCGGGCTATGGCTTATGGAGCCATTGCGGTCATGTTCTTTCAGTTCTACTTTCATAAGCACAGCTTGTTGCCGCGGTTTATCCACAGACTTATCCACTAGCCGGCGAGGCATGAGTCATGGGCATGAAAACTCCGGTCTGAATCTGTGATCTGGGCAGCCATGCCTCTTTTTATTTACCAACTCAAGTCAGGCCGAGAATCGCTGATCGGCGCTTCCGAGACATGCACCATGAACCTAAGCCGTCGCGTATAATACTGTCCGCCGTCGAATAAATCCGGCGGCGGATTGGGCAGCGAGCCCAGCTTGCGCACGGAATCGCGGGTGGCCATGTCGAGTGCGGGAATGGTTGAGCTTTCGATGATTTCGATAGTGTGAAAATTTCCCTGGCGATCGAGCACGAACTCGATCGTGATGGGCAGGTCAGTGCCAGCCTGAACGCGGTGGCTGGCCATTTCGGAATGAATTTCGGGCGCGTTTCTTCGCAGCAGAAAGAACCAGTTTCGAATGATGGGCTCTTCGAGCCGCAGAAAAAAGGAAAAGTATTTGCTCTCGGCCGCGTTGAGCAGATTTTCGTTTTCAAGGCTGTTCTTGTCGATTCCCCGAGGGCGATAGGGGGTCTTTGGACCTTCGGGGCCCACGGGCGCGCTGTTTTGCTGCTCCGGCTGCAGCTTTGGCAGCTTGGTTCCAAGGCCAAGTTTGGACAGGTCGAGTTTTTTCTGGGGCTCCTGCTTGGGTTTGCCGCCACCTCCGCCGCTGCCATCGAGTGGCGCGTCATTTTGCAGGCCCGCAAACTTCTCTTTGGGCACGGTCTGATTGAATTTGCTCATCAACTTGGCGTCTTTGGAAGCTTCTTTGGTCTTGAAGTCCTCGCGCATTTCCTGGGGCAGCATGGGGTTGAGCTGCTCGTTCTTCAGTATTTTCTGCTTCAGCTGAGCCAGCTTTTCAGGCGAAATCTGAGTCACCTCGGTGCGCGCCGGCGGAGTGCTGCCCAGCTCAAGGTACGGTGCAACAAAGAAGATGAAGAAAAGATGAAGGGCAATGACGATCACCACGGCTGCCGCGAATCGGCGCCAGGACACTTTTTTGCGGCGGCTTACAGACGCAATCCAGGGTAACTCCGGAAGCTGCTGCGGTAAGGTCGAGCCCATGGTTCGTTCACAGTAGTCGCTTTGAGTTCGGCTGGCTAGAGCACATTTCTTCCTATGCCGTTCCACCCCATTCTTCCAATTGACAAGAGCCGGTGCCACTCATAACTTTGAAGGAAATAGAGAGGTTACTCACATGGCGGATCCGGTTAAGGAATACGACGGGGCGGTAGATAAAGGACTCGAGGGCATCGTGTCCTGCACTACGAAGATCAGCTCCATTTTGGACGCGACTTTGACTTACCGCGGCTACACGATCGAAGATCTCACCGATCATTCGACCTTTGAAGAGGTTGTGTTCCTGCTCTGGAACGACCGACTTCCGCCGGCCGATCAGCTTGCGAAACTTCGCACCGAACTGGTCGCGAACATGACTCTCTCCAGTGAAACCATCGCTTTAATGAAAGCGCTGCCCGCAAAAACCGCGGTGCCGATGGATTATCTGCGAACCGTTGTTTCGAGCCTTTCGATGCAGGATGCGGATTCGCGGGACATCGACGCCGATGCGAATCATCGCAAAGCAATGCGGCTGACCGGCGTAATGGGTGCGATTGTCGCGGGCTTTCATCGCATTCGCGAAGGCAAGGACGTCATCAAGCCCGACCCGACCAAGGGCATTGCCTGGAACTTTTTGTATATGATGAAGGGCGAGCGGCCGACCGACGAGCTCGCGAAAGATTTCGACACGTGCCTGATTCTGCACGCCGATCACGAGCTGAACTGCTCGGCTTTTTCGGCCCGCGTGACGACGTCGAGCCTGTCTGACATGCACTCGGCGATCACCTCGGCCATCGGTACGCTCAAGGGGCCGCTGCATGGTGGCGCCAACGAGCAGGTCATGAAAATGCTCGTGCGCATCGGAACGGTTGAGCAATCCAAAAAGTTCATCGAAGATGCGCTCAACGCCAAAGAGAAGGTGATGGGAATCGGACACCGCGTGTACAAGCATGGCGACCCCCGCGCGCGCATCCTGCGCAAGATGAGCGACCGTCTGACGGCAAAGGGCGGCATGCACCACTTCTACGAGATGTCGGCGAATATCGACGACATCATGCAGGAGAAAAAGGGTTTGATGCCGAACGTCGATTTTTACTCGGCTACCGTTTATTACACGATGGGCATTCCGATCGATCTTTATACGCCGATCTTCGCGGTTAGCCGCGTGAGTGGGTGGATTGCGCATATTCTTGAGCAGTACACGAACAACCGTATTTATCGGCCTCGGGGACGGTATACGGGCAAGCTTGACCAAAAATGGGCTCCGGTCGATAAACGCTGAGGCTACTGTCTCCAAACTCCAAACTGTCCCCCGGTAAATTCTTCCCTCTGTCCGCGGAGCCTACATCCCGCTAAAATAAATCCACGGGAGCCACCAGGAAAATGCGCCTGTTCCTCACCACCCTATTCATCACCCTGGCCGCACCAAGGGCCCAAGCCTCCGCTGCTTCCCTTTGCCGCGAGCTCGATTCCTTGCGCCAGACTTTCAACGAGCAGTATTCGGGCTTTCAAAATGCCCAGGCTGCCCGTTCCCGCATTCTTTCTCACGGCGACTATCGCACGTGGTTTGAGCCGGGTTATTCTGATCCGAATGCCGCGGCTGTTGCTAGCTACGACGAAGAGGCGGCACTCGAAGATTTGGCGCAAAAGCTGCTTATGCTATCGCGTGCCTGCCGCAACAGCGCGGGCGACTTTACACAAGAGATGCCAACAACGCTTTAGCCGTCCGTCAGCCGCCGCAACCTACTGCCGCCGTATTGGTGAAAGTGCAGTTCGAGGGAAGAATTTTGCAGTTCTTGCCATTGCGCAGATCGGCCAGCCCGGCTGGGGGCGTCTCCATGATCTCGGGCGGCGTCGTATCGAATTTCCAGCTCACGTGAAAATCCAGATGAGCCGCGTTGGGGTCGCCCGGACAGGTAGCATGTCCCGTCACGTGCCCCTGCAGGCGGGTCCAGCAGTTCGCGTTTCCTTCGATATCGGCGGTCAGGCGCGTGATGTACATCACATTCAAATCAAATTCGCCGTTGGGCCCGATGGATGAGGCTTCGCCCACCTGCCAGTCGCGTGATCGAAATCGCACGATCTTCGCGTTGCAATCCGCTACGGCGACCAGGCCTGGCATCGTGCGTCCGTAGAAGTGCGGTGGCTCGCCGCCCAGGCCGTCGCAGGACTGCACCTCGATGGGAACCGTAAAGGAAGGAAGTGGGGTTGGCAGGGGAATCGTACCCGGGTCAATGGCGCTGGCGCCGCTTGGGGCCGCCGGTGGCGGCTGGGTCACACACTGCACTTCGTAATAAGTTCGCTCGGGATTCGCGCCGTAGGCTCCAAGCCTGACCTCCTTGGATTTCGACTTTCCGCACGCCACTACCAGAACGCTGACGGAAAAAACCAGGGTGAATTGGATCAGGATTTTTCGTATTTGCTGTTTCATACGAGCCAGCTGCAAATGCAAACGTGGCGCCATATTGCGCTGCCACACCGAAATGTCCGTGAAAGCCGGTGAAAGTAGACGCCTAGAAAAGAAAGTCGCGAACCGGGTTGCCCCAGTAGTTGATGTATTCTGTTCAATTATCAACGTTCAAATTCGATCAGGGTCGCGCCGTCGTCGCCTTCACGTTCCGGTTTAAATTCACGTACGTAGGGAAGGCCCGAGAGCAGGGTCTTGAGGCCTTTTTTGAGTGCTCCGGTTCCGTGGCCAGTGACCACGGTCACCTGGGCAGCGCCGCTGCGAAACGCCTGGTCGATGTAATGTTCGCATTCGGCCAGTGCTTCATCATAGCGTTTGCCGCGCACGTCCAGCTTGCGAGCCACGGGCCCCGAGCTGGCATCGATCATGCCAACGTAGTAGTTGGTGGCAAGCTTGGCCTTGGGTTTTTCCAACACTTCCAGGTCATCACTTGGCTTTTCGAAACGAAAATTTCCAACCTGGATGGTCGCTGTTTGCGCGGCGCCCACGCCATGCAGCTCCAGTACGGTGCCACGCACGCTGGCCATGGATTTGATTTTTACCAGCGCGCCCGGAGAAATGGGAATTGCGGCGCCGTCGTTGATGTGGGCGCCCAGCTCGCGCTGTACGGTGGTTGACGAGCTTTCCAAGCCTCGCAACGCGTCCTTGGCGGCGGCTTCCACGCGCGCCGTGGCCTTGGTGCCCGAGCTGGTGCCGCCCATGCCTATTCCCTGCCGGGCATAGGTGGCAATTCGAGTCGTAAGCGTTTTGACAGTTTCGTCCACTGAAGCCTGGGCCTGCGCCATGAAGCCCGCGAGTTTTTCGCGCAGCTCGGTTTTGTAGCGCTCTTTTTCACGCTCCATGGCCGAACGCGTGCGCTCGACCTCGAGCTCCAGCTCAAGTTCTTTGCGTTTCAGCTCGGCCTGCGCTTTTTCGTAATCCAGCTTGACCGTCGACATCAGCTCGCGCGCACGCGTCAGCAAGCGCGCCGGAAAACCCAGGCGTTCGGCAACCTCAAGGGCGTGGCTCGAGCCCAGCTCGTCGGGCCGCAGCCGATAGGTGGGCCGGCCACCGTCAAATTCCATGGCCGCCACCGCGATGCGCGGATTGGCTTTGCAGCGTAGCGACAGCTCGCTGAAATGGCTGGTCACCACCACGTGATGGCCGCGGCTGACCATCTCTTCAATTAACGCCTGAGCCAGTGCCGAGGCCTCTTCGGGGTCGGTGCTCGAAAGAATTTCATCGATGACGATCAGCAGCGGCTTGCGGTTTTCCTCGAGCACCGCGCGCATGTCCATGATCTGCGCGCTGAAGCTGGATAGGCCGGCGGCCAGGTTCTGCTCGTCGCCGATGAACGCCAGCACGTCGGCATAGTGCGGAAGCTTTGAGCCTTTGCCCGCGGGCACGAGCAAACCCGCGCGCGCCATGCAGCTGGCCAGAGCCGCGGCTTTGAGCAGCACGGTCTTGCCGCCGGTGTTGGGGCCCGAGATCAGCATGCCGTAGCCGCCCGCGGGAATCGTAAAGGAATTTTTCACTATGTCGACGTCGCGCAGGCGCAGTCCCGGATGAAAAGCCTCGAGCAGCCTGAGCTCGCCGTCGCTGGCAAGCATTTCGGGAATTTGCAAATCCCACGCTTTGGCCAGATCGGCCGCGGCCAGCGCCAGATCAAGTTCCGCCACCACCGCAAGCCACGGCGCAAACGCGGGGGCCACCGCGCCCACCTGCACGCTCAGCTCGCGCAGAATGCGATACTCCTCGGCGCGAATGGCCAGGTCGAATTCCTTGAGCGCATTATTGGAAACGGTAAGCTCGGCGGGCTCGATGAATACCGACTGGCCCGTGTTGCTGCGGCTGACCAAGGTGCCGGTGATTTTCGACTGCTGTTCTATTTTAACAGGCACTACATAACGCCCGTCGATCTGGTCGTAGAACTTGTCTTGGAGCAGCCCCTTGGAATCCCACTCCTTGATTCGCGAGGTCAGGCTGCTTTCAAAATCCAACCGTTTTTCGGCTCTCGTGCGCCGAAGGCGCGCGAGTTCCGAAGACGCGCTGTCCAGAATCACCCCCTCCCCCGACACGGAACGGGTGATGCGTTCGCAAACCGGCGGCACGTTGGGCGCCGGCCCGAAGTCACGAGCCCAGCTCGGAGCTATCCCTGCGCGTGCGCGCAGCTCTGCGCCCAGTAGCCCGACTGACTGCATGAAGTGGCCGCAGGCCCAAAGTTCGGCGGGTGCCAGCACGCCCTCGCGCCCGGAGCGCTCAAGCAGCCCGCTGACATCATCCACGCCCGAAACATAGCCATGGACCGGGCTTTGCTCAGTCAGTAAGCGCCCCTCGATCACTCTTTCTCGAAGACGCTGGCTTTCAACTACGCTAGAGAATGGGGAATGGCGGAATGCCAGTGCAGCGCCCAGGGGCGAGCGCGTGCGGGCCGTCAGGGCGTCGCGAATGACCGACCATTCCAGGGCCTCAAGCGCGCGTTCATGGAGAGATGGGCGGTCGACGGGCGCTTCCGCGCCCTGCCGGTCGGAACCTGAGCGGTCAACGGGCGCTTCCGCGTCCTGCCGGTCGGAACCTGAGCGGTCAACGGGCGCTTCCGCGTCCTGCCGCTCAATCAACGATTTTGGGACAGTGGGCGATTGCATGTGTAGGGTTATACCAACATGAGTTTCAATTATCTAGAAATCGCGCGAGCCACTCAGGAGCTCGCGGCCAGCCTGCCTGATGAGGTGCAAGCCATCGAGCTCGTGCGCTTTCCGCTGGGCCGCGGCATTGTGCCCGACCTGAACGTGGGGCTGCGGCTCAAGAACTCGCGCAAGATGGTCGTCTTCTCTCTCAAGCAGCCCTGGACTGGCCTGTACGTGGTGGCTCCATCGAACTTCTCCCCCTTTGGGGCGAAGGGCACGAAGCCCAGCTGGGCGGGCGCTTTTAGCGGCTCGGAGCAGCCAGCGCAGGAGTGGGATTCGTATATCCGTGGTCAGATTCTTGAGCGGGCTCAGGTAGCCGAGGGCGAGCGCATCGTGAAATTGTCGTTTGCCAACGGCACAGAGCTTCGCATCGAGCTTATTCCGTCACGTCCGAACTGGGTGCTGGTGGCCGGCGGGGCCGAGATTCGCTGGCGGTCGTCGCTGCCGCCCAGGCCTGGCGGCGGCGGGCTCAGCAGCGGCGTTTCGCTTCGCGAGTTCGCGGGCGAAGGACCCTGGATGCAGCGGGCCTACGAGCACTATCTGGAACTGCGGCGCACGGCGCTGGTGCAGGCCCAGCTGCAGGGAGCGCTGTCCGAGCTGCAGGCACGACTTACGCGTTTGATTAAAATTCGCGGACAGATGGAGGAGTCGCTCAGCGAAAGCACGCAAGCCGACGGCCTGCAGCTGCAGGCCGAGGCTGTACACGGTTGCCGAAAACGTGACGCGAATGTTCGCGCGCTACAAGAAACTGCAGCGCACGAAAAAAGAAGTCGAGGCCCGCTTTGGCGGCATCGAGGAAGAGAGCAGGCAGATCACGGGAACCATAGCGCGGCTGCGCGGTTTCCAGGGCGACATGGCCGGTCTTGAGAGTCTGTTTCAGTCGGTGGGCATTGTCGTGGACGAGGTGCTGCCCGAAAATCGCACCGAGAAAAAAAGCGATCGCAAGTGGCGCAAGGCTTCTGAAAGCGCGGGCGTTCGCAAGTTTCAATCCAAAGAGGGAATGGCAATTTGGGTGGGGCGCAATCATAAAGAAAACGAAGAGCTCGTTATTCGTCTGGCTCGCGGCAATGACTTGTGGCTGCACGTAAAAGGGCGCCCGGGGGCCCATGTAGTAGTGCAGCTTCCTGGTGGCAAATCGCCGTCATTGGAAACTCTGCTCGACGCTGCAACCCTGGTGGGCTATTACTCGGGGGTTACCGCCGATCAAAAAGTGGAGGTGGATTATACCTTCCGAAAATACGTCAAGCGGGTTCCGGGCGGCGGTGATGAAAAATTTCTGGTTTCTTACACCCAGAACAAGACTTTGATGCTGAAGATGGAGGAAGAACGGCTGTGGCGGCTTTTGAAACAACACTGATCGCAGGCAGTTTTGCCTTTGGCCTGGCGCATGCTTTCGAAGTGGACCACCTGACGGCCGTGAGCGCTTTCGTGGCGACGAAGCCGCGCCCGCGCGAGGCCGTCGTGTTTGGCGCCAAATGGGCTGTGGGCCATGGTGTTTCGCTTTTGATATTCGGCTCGGTGCTTTTTGCGCTCAAACTTGCGCTTTCGCCATCGCTGGCGGCGGTATTCGAGCGGCTGGTGGGTGTCGCGCTTCTGGGGCTGGGCGTGTGGACGCTTTATCAGCTGCGCGGGAATCTGAATGTTTCCGACCATCATCACCATCTGCTGCATCGGCATGGCCATGACCACAGCCACGCGCCGG
>JACQAW010000313.1 GCA_016194725.1 Deltaproteobacteria bacterium | reverse complement strand
GCTTGGTATGCTTGTGGCGCTGGTTGCACTCATTCGCAATTCCAGACTCTGGAATATAGCGGCCTTCTATATCGTGCTGGTAAGTGCGGTAATGCATGGCCTGGGGCTGTTTGCGCGCATGAGCATATTGCTGCGCCCGCCTGTGAGCACCTTGTATGAGTCGATGATTTTTGTCAGTTTTATGGCGGCGTGTTTTGGCCTTTGGCTGGAACATAAAAAAAGAGGCGGGGAGAGCCTGCTGGTGAGCAGCCTTATTGCCGCGCTGCTCATCATGAGTGCCAATGTGTTTGCTGCCGACAGCGATACATTAGAGGTGCTTGTTGCGGTGCTGAACACGAATTTCTGGCTGGCCACTCATGTGGTGTGCATCACCATTGGCTATGGCTGCTGCCTGGTTGGCGGCGTGATTGGCCACGCCTATCTGGTCATGCGCTTGCTTCGGCCAAACGCCCCAAAGCTGGGCGAGCTTCATAAAAACATGCTGGGCGTCAGCATGGTCGCGCTTTTTTTCGCCATGTTCGGCACCATTCTGGGCGGCATCTGGGCCGACCAGTCGTGGGGACGTTTTTGGGGCTGGGATCCCAAGGAAAATGGCGCCATGCTGATCGTGCTGTGGCTGCTCTTTCTTTTGCACGGCCGTCTTGCGGGCGTCATCAAGCCGCTGGGCTACGGGGTGGGAATGGTGTTCACCAACGTCATCGTGGCGCTGGCCTGGTTTGGCGTGAACTTGCTCAACGTGGGCCTTCACTCTTACGGCTTCACGGAAAATATCGCGACGAACCTGGCGGCGTTTTGCGTCACCGAGGCCGTGTTCGCCGTGCTCATGTATCACTTTATCAAGGTAAAAGACGGGAACCCCGAAGCGGCCTCCAAGACCGGTCGCGGAGTTCCCGTGCCCAACAACGCCTAGTACCGCGCCCTCGCGGCAGGTGTTATTTTTTACTGGCCGGATGCCTCGCCTTCAGGTGTTCCTTTTCATCTTTGCACGCCTGGGTCAGGTCGTTTTCGTGAGTGCTCAGACAATCCGTCATACGGCCCATGCCGGGTTTTACATCCGCGCAAAACTTCTGCACGTCGTCCCCGCAGGCCTTTTCAAAACGCTCATGTATGGCCTGATAGCGGTCGTGAGCTTCCTTTTTGAGCGTCTTGCAGGCGGCAGTCAGGTCGTTTTCATGCTGGTTCAGGCAGTCGACCATTTTGCCGCCGCCCGGCTGAACGTCCGCGCAGTACTTTTGAATGTCCGAGCTGCATGCGTCATGAAATTGGCCGCGCATGTTGTCGCTGGTGTCGTCGTTGGTGCCTTGCTGTGCTTGGGCCACGACGCCACCCAATGCGACAAGTGAAGTAGCCAATGCCAATGGCATCGATTTAAAGATGGATTTGAACATGGTTGTTTTCATGGTATGGGTCCCTCTGTATTCAACCTCGGTGCCAAAACCATTTATCTGCTTGCTTGCCAGGCCGTATCTCCTATTATTGATGCATGGGGACTCTCCGAAAAAATATTGCCACGCTTCTTTTGTTAAACACATTTCTATGCGTCCCTGGCGCCGCTGCCGCGACTCCGCAGGGGGTTCAGTTCAGTGGCCAGGCCAGGTTACGTGTCGAAGGCGATGACCGTACCGACTTTGCAAATGACAGGGACTTCACGGCGCTCAGGCTAAGGCCCGATATTCTGTACTCACCCGACGTGACGCTCTCGATTTTGTTCGAGCCGCAGTTCGCGCATTCTTTCGGTGAAGCCCTGGGCACACAGGTTACGAGCGGTACCACCTTCGACAACTCGCTCAGCGTGCATCAGGCTTACATCGATTACCATCCCTACGAAAAATTCCAGTTCGTGGGTGGGCGTCAGATTCTCGATTACGGCGACCAGCTGGTCATTGGCGAGGCGGACTGGGGCACGATTGGCAGAACCTTCGATGCCCTGCGCACGCGAGTTTCGTTTTCGCGCGGCTGGTGGGATCTTTTTGCGTCGAAGATCGTCGACAACAACACGCTGGCTACCGGGTCAGGCGACATCAACCTTTACGGCGGCTACGTGACTTCTAACGTCGGGGCGTACCTGAGCGCCCTGGATTTCTATTTTTACCATCTGCGCGATGACTCGGCGGCCACCGCGCTATATGCCCCGGGCATAAGGCTCAAGAGCGAGATCAGGGCGTTTGACTACCGCATCGAAGGCGTGCAGGAGTGGGGCAACGCGATTCCCACCGCCTCGTCCTCATACATGGCGGATTTGGAATTAGGTTACAGCTTCAACTCATCGGCTCTGCACCCGCGGTTTTCGCTCGAAGGGTTCACCACGGGCCGCAACTACAATCAGCTTTTTCCCAGCGGCCACGGAGTGCTGGGTGCGGCCGATATGTTTTCGCGCCGAAACATCACGGGCGGGGCCTTTCATGCGAACGCCGAGATTTTCGACAACTGCTCGCTCCGGCTGGATTATTTTCGCATGTACCGCACTTATACCGATGCTACCGCGTTCAAGTTCAATGGGACTCCCCTGGGCAATTCGGCCGTGTCGTCAGCGAATTTCATAGGCGATGAGATCGACCTGTTCGGCAAATACCGATTGTCGCGGGCCACTTCAGTTTTTGCCGGTGCGGCGGTTTTTCTGAAGGGAAAATATCTTTCCGATTCCTTCGCGCAGAGCTGGGTGCCTACGTTTTATTATGTTCAGCTGGATGTTAAGTTTTAAGAGCGACCGCGATTACGAGCTCAAAATTAACCAGGGGCGCCATGGCGCCCAGGCGGCTCACGACGGCCGGATCCGCCCCTGACGCCAAGGCCGCAAGAACCTCGATGAGCCGCGCTCCATGATCCGCCGACAGATTCACTGTCGCTGTGCCATGGTTTACTTTACAGATAAGTCTTTGAAAACCCACCAGTCAAGCGGCCCCGGGTCAAAGCCACGAACGGTGGGCCGCACCAGGCCGCTGATGCGGCCGTAGTTGAGGGGTATGGTGGCAACCTGATCCTCGAGCAGAATTTTTTGCGCAGCCAGGTAGCTGCGATCACGTTCGGTACGGTTATTGGAGCTGCGCGCCCCCGTAACCAGCTCGTCGAATTTGGAGTTTTTCCAGCCGTAACGGTTCAGCCCGGAGTTGCTCAGGAATATCGAAAAAAAGTTATCGGAATCCGGAAAGTCGGCGCCCCAGAAGTTGAGCTGCATGGCGTAGTCGGTGTGCACCAGCGTGGGTGAATAATACCGCTTGGGTTCCAGGATATGAATTCGAACTTTCAAGCCCAGGTTGCGCTTCAGCTCGTCCTGAATAAATGCTGATAGGCCCCTTCGAAAAGCTTGGTCAGCTTGGTGCGGTCGATGGCCAGCGCGATGGCGCGACGCAGATTCAGATTTGCCGTGGGCCCATGCTCGGTGTTCATGCGCAGATGCACGATACGCATGTCGGGCCAGGTACGAAAGTCAGGGCGAGACCTGAGATGAGTGCGTTCGAGTGAAGCCAGCTTGGGCAGGAAATCGATCTGGCCGTCTTCAAATAACTTCAGTGCCATCGAGTCGTCGGGTACCAGCGCCACATTCACGACGTCGATATTGCCATGGCGCCCATAATATTCCGTGTTGCGTTCAAGCGTGATGCTGCGCTGGGCTTCATGCGACTTGAGGGTGAAGGGGCCCAGGGTCACGAGCGTGCCGGCCTGATCCCAGGGCTTTTTCTTGGAATCGACCAGATCGAGCCTGATCGGAAATGTGGCATAGAACGACGGAATCCAGTACCAGAACGAAATCGCGGCGCGCAGCTGCACGCGCAAGGTCAGGTCGTCGACCGCCTTGACGCCCACCTTGGAGAAATCCTTGAGCTGGCCATTATGAAATTGCTCGGCGCCTTCGATGTCAAAAAGAAACGAGGCGTACTTGGCGTTCAGCTCGGGGGCCAGCAGCCGATGCCAGCTGTCGACGAAATGCTGGGCTTTGAGCGGCACGCCGTCGGACCATTTGATGCCCGGGCGCAGATGAAAGGTGTAGATGCGCGAACCGGGTGCGATGTCCCAGCTTTCAGCCAGCGCGGGCTGCGCTTCCATTTGAGAGTCGATGGCCACCAGGCCTTCCATGATGTTGCGTATCACGAAGCCTTCGACCCAGGTCGAAGCCTTGTTCCAGTCCAGCGTCTGCGGCTCGCCCAGGCCGCGTACTCGCAGAATATGAGTGCTGACCGCGAATGCGGGCTGCATGCCAAGCAGTGAGGCCAACGCCGTCGCGATGGTGAACAGCGAACGAAGCTTCACTTATGAGTTCCGGCCGCCGCGGTATTCCATCGAAAAACATACAGGTTTCCAAAATTCGAAAGCGCGAAAATGTCGCGCTCGGACTGCACGGGCGACGACACGTAACCGCTGCGCAGCCCGGCGCTGTACCGGTATGCCAGCGAACCGTCGCCTTTGTGAAGGACATAGAAATATTGCTGTGAGCCGCCAAAGGCCAGATACGAATCGTGTTGAATCAGATTCGTGGGCGTGCCCGAGTCGAGCTCGAACTTCCAGCCCTGCTTGCCCGTGTCTTTGTTGATCGAATAAATGCTGCCGTTGCTCGAGGCCAGATAAAGCGTCTTGTCGTCCATCAGCACTTTTTTCGAGCCGCCGACTTCGATATGCCAAAGCACGCGCCCTTTGGCGCGTTCCAGCGCATAAAGCTCGCCGTCGTAGGAAGGTACATAGAGGCGGTCGCCATCCAGCAGCACCATGGCATCGACGTCGGTAAACTTGGAGCCGCGGTGGATCTTCTGTTCCCAAACCAGATTGCCATCGTTGGCGTTCAACGCCACCAGATAGCCATCGCTGAAGCCCACGTAAGCCAGGCCATTCTCGACAGCCGGAGTGGAGTTTCCGTGCACGGTCGTGATGTAGTTGCCGCCGCGCTTGTAATGCCAGATCCACTTGCCGGTGGTCTGATCGAGGCAGTACACCACGTCGTCGGAGGTGGTGATGAAGATGCGCTTGCCGGCAATCGTGCCACGCGCGAAAACCGGCGTTTTGGTTTCGTACTTCCAAAGCACCTTGCCGAACTCGGCGTCGAGCGCGTAAAAGTTGCCGTCCATTGCGCCGAAGTAGAGCACATTGCCTTCGAGCAGCAGCTCGCTGCTCACGCCATTCTTGGTGTGGAATTGCCACTTGCGGTGAAAGCCGGTGCGTTCAAAAGCCTCGACTCCTTTGGTTTCAGTGGCCACGAAGACCACGTCACGCGTAACCGCCGGGCTGCCAAACTCAACCGGGTCCTGGCCAGC
>JACQAW010000336.1 GCA_016194725.1 Deltaproteobacteria bacterium | reverse complement strand
GTGAAAGACACAAGCTATGGCGCTGACCGCTTTCGGCAAAGCTGGCTTCGCCGTAAGTCGAAGGGCCGCGCATCTGAATCTTGAAATCGCCTTCGTTGTCGACGCAAAGGCTAATCACGGCCATAAGTTCAAGCGCGCTCTGCTTTCCGGTCACGCGACGCAGGTCGCCCAGCATCTTTGCGGTCTTGCCGTCGGTTTCCATATAAGCAAAAAGCTGTTCCAGGTGCCTGGGCGTAAGCTCTTCATGAAAACCAATCCAGCGCTGTTTGAACTCATTGCGGGAGTAAAGCCCGTCGCCAAACGCGCGTGGCACGGCCGTAACCAAAATCAGGGCGCTTAGGACGAGCAGGCTCAGTACAGTCTTCATTGCAGTTAACTAAAGCAAAAGAGGTGCCTCGATATTCACGCGCAACCGCGTGAAATCATGCGCTGCCCGATTTCCAGCACTGTCCAGCTGCTAAGCGCGTGTTAGGGCGCGAACAGCTGGTCGTATTTCTGAGCCATTCCCTGCAGCGATCGCACCTGCGACAAAATCAGGTCCAAAAACGCGCCGGCCGACATCGTGGTCGTATCGCTCGGCAGGGGAATTTCCAGGCGGTATTCCCGCATTCCCTGCATGGTGCGCTTGAGCACCTTGATGCTTGCAAAAAAATTCTGCTTCTTGATATTGCTGTACGACCCCACATGGTACTCGACGTTGATCGCGTTGCCGTTGCGCGCAGTCGTGCGGTAGTTCGTGACGTATATCGTCGCGCGCTGCGCGGGCGTCAGGCCATCAAGCACGCCCAGGATTTCAGCGGTCATGTCCAGGTACGACTTTGAAATTTTTCGGCCGGCGGTGCTCATGTCGGCATTGGGGCTGCCCTTGTACTGCTCATAGATGTGCCGGCCCACAGCGGTTGCCGGCATTTCCTGCGCGCTGACCAGCTTGGCATAACGCGAATTCTCAAGGCCCGGCACCTGCCCGCGCGCCACCGTATTGATCGCCGAAACGCTACCGGTCGCATTGAGCCAAAGGCTCAGCTGCTCCGCATGTGACATCTCGTGGGCCACGGTGGCAAAAGCCAGGGGGTGGTCAGCAAGCGTTGCTGCCGAAAGCCTGATCTCGCCCGCCTCGACGTCCAAAAAACCATCGGCGGTGTCGAGCGCCGGATCCAGCACCAGCCGCAGTCCAAATGGAAACTGAGCCGAGCGGTAGACCGGGTCATTGGCAAGCACATGAGCGGCGCGCGCCAGCTGATTTGCATCGGGGTTGCCGTCGGGCAGAATTTCAATTCGACCGGTTTGCGTCACCGTGGTCTGCAGCGAATAACGCCCAAGCGCCGCCTGCGCGTCCACGAGTGACATGGCCTGCCCCGGCATGGCCGACGAAACGGAATCCGGATTCTCAACGCGGCTCACAGCTGCATCTTTGGTCAGCAGCGAAACGCATGAACCCAGATAGCGCGCTTCAGCTACGGTGCCGCACGCGAGCAAACCCACGACAAAGGCGAAAAGAGCGCGAGTTTGAAATAAGGGTTTCAGGGCATTCATAGCGTGGAATTAATAAAAGCAATGCCTATGCCAGGCACAGCACCCTGATCTTATTGCCTTTTCCACACAGAGCCGTCTAACTCTTTGACAAATCAAGCATTTCTGACAGCAAACCGTACCGAAATTCTCCCGCAGGGGCGCAAAGCGCGTACCTTAAACCGAAACCGATCTTAGCTCCCAACCCGCATCTCAGGCACTGTACCTTCCACAATCAGGTGAGCCTCGGTAGCCTTGCGCACGTCATCCACGCTTACCCCAGGCGCAGTTTCGAGTAGCATCAGTCCGCGCGCCGTAACCTCAAGCACCGCCAGCTCGGTAACGACCAGATTTACGCATTTCACCCCGGTCAGGGGCAGCGAGCACTTCTTTAAAATTTTGCTCGTGCCGTCTTTGGCAACATGTTGCATGGCCACGATCACGCGATTCGCACCCGCCACCAGATCCATGGCGCCGCCCATGCCTTTGACCACCTTGCCCGGAATCATCCAGTTGGCGATGTTGCCTTCCTCGTCGATTTCCATCGCGCCCAATACGGTCAGGTCGATGTGCCCGCCACGAATCATCGCGAAGCTATCGGCACTCGAAAAAAAAGCCGAGCCTGGAATCGTCGTCACGGTTTCCTTGCCTGCATTGATAAGATCGGGATCAATCTCGCGCTCGGTGGGAAAAGGCCCAATGCCCAGCAAGCCGTTTTCGGACTGCAAAATGACATTCACGCCCTTGGGAATGTAGTTGGCCACCAGCGTGGGAATGCCAATGCCCAGATTGACGTAGTATCCGTCTTTGAGCTCCAGTGCGATTCGGCTTGCGATCTGTTCACGTGTGAGTGCCATAGTTCAACCCTGCTTCATGGTGCGCTTCTCGATTCGTTTCTGATAATTCGAGCCCTGGTAAATGCGTTTGACGTAAACGCCCGACAGGTGAACCTGATCGGGATCCAGCGTGCCCACTTCCACGAGCTGTTCGACCTCGGCAATCGTCACCTTCGCACCCGTGGCCATGACAGGGTTGAAGTTGCGCGCGGTTTTGCGAAAAACCAGGTTGCCCATCTTGTCGCCCTTCCACGCCTTCACCAGCGCGAAGTCGCCGCGCAGTGGGCGCTCGAGCAGGTACTCCACGCCGTCAAACGTGCGCTTCTCTTTTCCCTCGGCCACCAGGGTGCCCACGCCCGTGGGCGTAAAGAATCCGGCAATACCCGCGCCCGCGGCGCGCACGCGCTCGGCCAGCGTTCCCTGCGGCACCAGCTCCACTTCAATCTCACCCGCCAAAAGCTGGGCTTCGAATGTTTTGTTCTCGCCCACGTAGCTCGAGACCATCTTCTTGATCTGCTTGCGTTTGAGCAGAAGCCCCAGCCCAAAGTCGTCGACGCCGCAGTTGTTGCTCACGCAGGTCAAACCCTTCACGCCGCGTTCCACCAACGCCGCGATGCTGTTCTCGGGAATGCCGCAAAGTCCAAACCCGCCCACCAGCAGCGTCGAGCCGTCCTTGATGTCGGCCGTTGCCTCAACCGCATTTTTATATACCGCACATGCCATGGTTCAAACCCTTTCCAGAGTTACTGCCGTGGCTTCGCCACCACCGATGCAAATCGAAGCCAATCCCTTGCGCTTGCCGTGAGTGCCCAGAGCGTGAATCAGCGTGACCAGAATTCGCGCGCCGCTTGAGCCAATGGGGTGCCCCAGGCTCACTCCGCCGCCATGCACGTTCAGCTTGGCCTCATCAATGCCCAGCTCCTGGCGCGAGGCCATCGCCACCACGGCGAACGCCTCGTTGACTTCCCAAAGATCGACGTCTTTGACTTCCCAGCTCGAGCTCTTGAGCACTTTGCGAGCGGCTTCCACGGGCGCGGTCGTGAACCATTCCGGCGCCTGAGCAAACTGGGAATAGCTTACGAGTTTGGCAATGGGTTTGGCGCCCGCGCGCTTCACGTATTCCTCGCTGGCCAAAACCAAAGCCGAAGCACCGTCATTGATGGTGCTGGCATTGGCCGCGGTCACGGTGCCGTCTTTGATGAACACGGGCGAAAGTTTCGGAATCTTGTCGAACTGCGCTTTGCCGGGACCTTCGTCAGTGTCGACCAGAACCGGATCGCCCTTTTTCTGCTGAATAGCCACGGGCGCGATTTCTTTTTTGAAATGCCCGTTCTTGATCGCATCCTGAGCGCGCTTGAAGCTTTGAATCGCGAACTGGTCTTGAGCCTCTCGAGAAAACTTAAGTTCCTTTGCACAAAGTTCAGCTGCGTTGCCCATGTGAAAGTCGTTGTACGGGTCCCACAACCCGTCTTTGATCATGCCGTCGGTCATCTTCTGATGGCCCATGCGATAGCCATTGCGGGAATTTTCGAGCAGGTGCGGGACCAGCGACATGTTTTCCATGCCCCCCGCGACGACCACTTCGCTTTCGCCCGTTTCGATGCTCTGGGCGGCCAGCATCACGGCCTTCATGCCACTGCCGCAAACCTTATTGACCGTGGTGCACGGGGTGGACTTCGGCAGCCCGGCGAATATCGCGGCCTGGCGCGCGGGCGCCTGACCAATTCCGGCACTGAGCACGCAGCCCATATAAACCTGACTGACCGCTTCGGGCTTCACGCCCGCTTCTTTCAGCGCCGCTTCAATGGCAACGGCGCCAAGCTTAGGTGCAGGCACATTCGCCAGCGCACCCATGAAAGACCCTACCGGGGTACGACGCGCTGCCAGAACATAAACAGTTTTCAACATTAGAATATCTCCTGCGAATCAAGTTGGCCCCGTTGAAAAAACTTGTCAATAATTTTGCACCGCTTTACTTTTCCAGACATGAGTAAAAACCGGCGATTTGCTCCCTTCCTGCTCCCACTTTACGTCTTTTTCGCAACGCTCGCCTTGGCCGGCAACGCGCCACCGGGCAACCAGCTTCCCGACCTGGTCGAGAAAGTTTCGCCAGGGGTCGTCAATATCTCGTCCACCCGCTTTGTGACCAACTACATGCTCCGAGGCATGCCCGAGTTCTTCGGCATGTTCGGCATTCCCGAAGCCCAGATCGAGCAGCAGTCCTCGCTTGGCTCCGGCTTCATTATCGACGCCAGCGGCTACGTGCTGACCAACAATCACGTCATCGAAAAAGCCGACGAGGTGGTCGTCACCCTGCTCGACAAACGCCGCATCAAAGCCAAGGTCATCGGACGCGACCGCGCTTTGGATCTGGCGCTGCTGCAGCTCAAAGGTGGCTCCGGCACTCCCAATCTCAAGTTCACCGAAATGGGCTCCAGCGAAAAGGTGCGCATTGGCGAGTCGGTTTTTGCCATTGGAAACCCTTTTGGGCTCCAGCATACCGTCACTGCCGGCATCATCAGCGCCAAAAACCGCGCCATCGGCATGGGTGCCTTTGATAATTTTTTGCAAACCGATGCCAGTATCAACTTCGGCAACTCAGGCGGCCCTCTGTTTGATCTGGCCGGTCACGTCATTGGCATCAACACGGCCATCAACGCTCAGGGCCAGAACCTGGGCTTTGCGATTCCCATCGACGAGGCCAAGCTGCATCTGGAAGAGCTCAAAAACTTTGGCTACGTGGTGCGCGCGTGGCTGGGAGTGCTGGGCGAAAACATCACGCCCGCATTGCAGTATTACTACCAGCTGCCCGTCGATCACGGGGTGGCGGTGGTCAAGCTGCACGGCAAAGGCCCGGCCACCCACAGCGGCATCATGACCGGCGATATTTTGCTCAAACTCAACGGGCAGGATGTCAAAGAGCGCGGCGACATTCAGCGCATCCTCTCCAAATTCAAACCGGGCCAGTCCATTGCGCTCAAGCTCACGCGCGAGGGCAGGCCGATCAGTCTTGATGTCAAGCTGACGGCCGCCCCCGATACGAGCGATCTGCCTGAAGGAGTCTTTTAGTTCTTCACGCAGGCGTTTTGAATCGTCGCCGGGTTGATCATACGATTCCCGTTGTTTGGGCCGTAGTAAGAAATGCCATTAAACAGGTTGGAATCGCAGGCGGTCTGTATCGCGCGAAATGCTTCAAGGGCGGTGCGTCCGGCGCCATTGACGATCTTGTAGTCCAGATTGGAGTTCGTAAAACCGCCGCACTGAGCCGCGCAGCTCCAGCCCGTGGGGCCGCCCGTGTTTTCGAGCGTCGTTACCCGGCCGCCCAAATCCGCAACCGAGGCTTCCATTTTTTGCACTCGCTCCTCAAGCGTTGGCGCAGCGGGCACCGGCGCAGGTGTAGGTTCGGCGGGAACCGGGTTCGTTGGGGCGGTCGGTGGCGTTGGAGTTGTCGGGGCAGTTCCCGGAGTCGCCTGATCTGTGATTGTCAGAGCAACAGTTTGCGCTTTAACGCTCGTGGACACAATCATACCAGGTAGACCGACACACAGCACACTCGACAATACATTCAAACATGAGCGGGCAACGGTCGGTAGCGTCCAAGCTTGGACGCTACCGAGTTGCGCCTGCCGCTCAACCTTGATCTTCATAATTCATGATCCCCTTTGTTAGCGCCCTCTTAAACGTGATTGACGGGTGTGTCAACGTATGGGACTTTTGAACTATGGATCGCCGTAAAGACACGCTTTTACGTGGAACAAAGCTGCCCAGGGATTATCTGAAGCTTGTAGAAGACATCTTCAACAAGAACTTCGCCAAACAGCTCCTCATCGAAAAAGGCTCCAAGGAAAAATTCGTCGTGCACGGCGAACTCTATCCAGACGAGGTTTTGCTTTCGATCTCGCTGCACCATCCCGGCAAAAACCTCAGGATGACGACCTGCTATGCTTCGGTCGATCATCCCCCAGCTCCCCTGAAAACCGAGGCGGGCCTGAAGCCGCTTTCGAGCTCAGAGGCCGTGCAGGCCTCGGTCAATCTTTGCGTCGACGCCACGGCCAGCTTTTTCAATAACTTCTTCACCGAAGGTCGCCCCGTGGAATATGATCTGGAATACCGCCAGTCGTGGACGCCGGTCGAGATCGACAAAAACACCCGCGTGTACCTCAAGATCAACCGCGACAACCCCGACCTCGAAGCCGTGGCCGACGCGATTCTCGAGCAGGACGACGAAAAACGAAAGAAAAAGAAACTCCACTGAGTCGCAAGGCAATGTCCGGCGAAATTACGCTTCGCGATCTGCAAGCGCGCGATGCCGCCGCCGTTGGCATCCTCATAGGCAAGGTCTTCGCCGAATACGGCATGACCTTTGAGCTCGGGGGCTGGGATAAGGATTTGGAGTCGCCGCATTCCCATTATCGGGGAACAAACTTCATGTTTCAGGTGGCCGAACGCGATGGCGTGCTTGTGGGCACGGTGGCCGCGCATCTGGTCGCCGACGCTGCCGAGCTGCATCGCCTGTACCTCGCAAAAGAAGTCCGCGGCCAGGGGCTGGGCACCCGGCTCTGCGATGCCGCAGAGTCGTGGGCCCTGAACGCGGGCGCAAAACGCATGGAACTCTGGTCCGACGTCCGCCTGGTCCACGGTCATGCGCTGTACCGACGCCGGGGTTACCAAATTTTCGCAAGCCGCATCCTGGGCGACCCCGACAAAAGCGTCGAGTTTGGAATGCGACGCCTGCTCGCCACTCCACCGCAGCCTGCCCAAGATCCCTTGACACAGCCTTTGACCGAAAATCTGGCCTGCGCCTTGCCGCCCTTGAGCGGCTCGAGCTGGAAGTGCTTATCGCCGGCACCGGCGCCCAGGCGGTAGTGGCGGGCTTTCAAATGAAAACGGGCGCCCGAGAAATTCTCTGGCACCCGTCATGTAATCGTTAAGATACGAGCCCGACCCGGACGAATTAAAATACGTCGCCGTCGTCTTCGAAATCCCGCTTGAGATTGTCGATGATTCCTTCGGCGCTTTCAGTTTCCACCGATTCAAAATCATCCATGCCTTCTTCGATCTCGAGGTCAGCGATGACTTTCGCGAAGTCTTTTTCACTGGCAAGGTCCTGACGAATGGCTTCGATATATTTGTCAGGATACTTCGAAACAAGCTCTTCGATATAGTGATTGAGCTTCTTTTCCTTCAGGATCATTTCCTTGCGCTTAATCTTTTTCCAGTTCTTGATGTAATGCATGCGGCAGTAACCGCCCGTGGTCGACATCAGCTCGCAGGCCACTTCGCGGCAAACTGGCGCACCATGGGCGAGAGAATCCGACCGCTTGCCCGTGGCTTTTCCAGGCTTGCTCGGAGCCTTCGCCGGTGCTTCCGCTTTGCCTTTTGCCAGAAGCTCAGATTTTGGGGGGGCTTCCTGTTTTTTGCCCATTGCAGCGGCTGCGCCTTTGCCTGCTTTTAAATTAGGGGCGGGCTTTGCGACAGGAGCAGGCTTGCCCGCCTTTCCAGCTTTCAGAATCCCCTTGGTCGGTGCGGCCTTCAAACTTTTTGAAGCTGGGGTGGCCTTCGCGGCTGGCGCGCTTTTCGCACCAGTCGCTTTTGCCAAGGTTGCGAAACCCAACATTTTCTTCAGCGATCCGATCGCTCCGCCTTTAGCGCTGACTTTTGCAGTGCCTTTCTTTGCGGCAGCAGATGCGGCGATTGGGGCTTTTGCTTTCTTTCCAGGCATTTAAAAATCTCTCCGTTAATAAGAATGGTGACAACCATTTCATTCGGGTACTATCCTTTGGGTGTAAGTTCTGGGGGCTATCAAAGTCAAGCGGAAAGCTTATCTTCTACCGCAGATTTGGGAGACGACCACGTGATTATCGTTCTTAAGCAGGGCGCCAAAGACAAGGAAATTAACAAGGTCGTCAAAGCGATCAAGGACCTCGGCTACACCCCCCATGTAAAAAGGCTGGCGCAACTTTTCTGCGCGGTGGTGCCTTCAAACCTCGCACCTCGCCTTACGCCTTCCAGGGCCTTGGCGTGGAAGGCTTGAAGCTGCTTAAAAAAGCCGGGCAGGCCGTAAAGCTGCCTACGGTCACAGAAATCATGGATACAGCCGACCTCGAGGTCGTCGAGGAGTATGCCGACGTGCTGCAGATCGGCGCGCGCAACTGCCAGAACTTTTCCCTGCTCAAGGAAGTCGGCCGGTCAAAAAAACCGGTTTTCCTCAAACGCGGCATGAGCGTCAGTATCGAGGAGTTTTTGATGTCGGCGGAATACATTCTCGCGGCCGGCAACAAGAACGTCATCTTGTGCGAACGCGGCATCCGCACCTTTGAAACCGCAACCCGAAATACGCTCGACCTCAGCGCCATTCCTGTACTTCAGGAACGCACCCATCTTCCTGTAGTCAT
>JACQAW010000335.1 GCA_016194725.1 Deltaproteobacteria bacterium | reverse complement strand
TGCGCTCGAGCGCCGTCTTGATCGTGTCGATGATCGCCGAGACCGGGTCGGCCAGGGCGTCGCGGATCTCTTCCGAGTTCACCTCGATCGTCTTCGGCGCGCCGGCGATGAGGTCGCGGCCTTTGACCTCGTACGTTTTCTCTTCTTCGAACGGATAAGCGTTGCCGATGGCGAGTTTTATCTGCTCGGCCGTGCGCTCGCCGATGAGCAGCGAGTACTTGCGCTTGATGTAGTTGACGATCGCCTCGTCGAACTTGTCGCCGGCGACTCGCACCGACTTCGAGTACACGATGCCGCCCAGCGAGATGACGGCGACCTCGGTCGTGCCGCCCCCGATGTCGACGATCATGTTGCCCGAGGGCTCGGTGATCGGGAGACCGGCGCCGATCGCGGCGGCCATGGGCTCTTCGATCAGATAAACTTCGCGTGCGCCCGCGGACTGCGCGGATTCTTTTACGGCGCGTTTTTCAACCTGGGTTATGCCGAACGGAATGCAGATGATGATGCGCGGACGCAAAAACGTGTGGCGGTCGTTGGACTTGTTGATGAAGTACTTCAGCATGCTCTGCGTGACTTCGAAGTCGGCGATCACGCCGTCTTTCATGGGGCGAATGGCCACGATGCTGCCCGGGGTGCGGCCCAGCATCTCTTTGGCTTCTTTGCCTACCGCGAGAACTTTTGTCTGGCCTCGCGCATTCTTGTGAACCGCGACCACCGACGGCTCATTGATGATGATGCCGCGCTCTTTCGCGAATACCAGCGTGTTGGCTGTGCCAAGGTCAATCGCGAGATCATTTGAGAACCAATCCATGAATTTTTTAAACATTCACCCTTACCACTTGTAGTGACGTATATGCTCGCCGCGCTCGGCGATTTCGCTCATCGCTTTAATGCCGATGTCCAGATGAAGATCCGTAAACTGCCTGAATACCTTTTTCGCCGACTTCTTCGTCTTGATTCCACCGCGTTTCAGAGGACAATCGCTTACCAGCAGAAGCGCGCCAATCGGAACCTTGCAGGCGAAGCCGCCGATGAACAACGTTGCGCACTCCATCTCAATGCCTAGAGCGCGTTCGTCATACAGGTCTTCCTTGAACCGGTCGTTGAATTCCCAGAAGCGATAGTCGGTAGTGTGTACCACTCCCGTTCGATAATCCAGGCCCTTTTCGATGATGATCTGGCTGACGAATTTCTGAATCTTGAAAGTCGGAAGCGCCGGCACCTGGGGCGGCATAAAGTGAATCGATGCACCCTCGTCGCGAATGGCCGCCATGGGCAACACGAAGTCACCCACCTTGAGCGAGCGGTGCAGGCCACCGCACATTCCCAGAAAAAGCACGGCCGAGGGATCGACGACGGCCAGCAATTCAATGATCAGGGCCGCATTCGGACTGCCGATGCTGAAGTCGATAATCGAAACTTTTTTCTCGCTGTTGTGCGCAACGTTCATCGCGCTGCCTTTGGTGGACGTTGCGCCCGACATCATCTTGAAGCGTTCGATGTAATAATCGAAGTTGGTCAGGATGATTTGCTTGTGAAAATCTTTCAGGTTGCTGCCGGTGTACCGCTCAAGCATATCGACCGCAATTTTGTGTTTGCGTTCGTTGTTGAAGGTTCGGCTGCTGCGGTAGAGCTCAGCTTGTTTTGATTGCATGCGCTAAGAAATGTTAGCATCAGGCTATCCAAGCAAACAAGCAATAGTTTCAGATACTTCTAGTTAGTTTCGGTAACGGATGCGATATATGTCGCGGGTTTCGAAGTTCTCGACCGTCGTGTTGATGATGGCCTCGGTGAGCATCACATTTTTCTGCTCGTCGATAACCATGCTGCTGATGGCGTCGGGCAGGAAAAAGAGCATCTTTTGCAGGAATCCCAGCACGCCCCGCTTCTCGCCGCCCACGCCATGGACATTCTTGAAACCTATGCCGTGGGGGCCGTAATAAAGGTCGGCCGTGAGCAGATAGCCGCGGTGCCGTTCGCCGTCGATATAATAGTCAGTTTGGTCACCAGTGCCGATCCTCAAATTGGCCGGCATGACCTCGTCGGGGAATTGATGAATAAATCTTTCCTTATAAATCACGCTCAAGTGCACCGAAAATTCGGGGTCCGTTATCGTAGAATCCGGCTCCCAGACGCCTAACCCGACGTTTTTAGCGGGGATGGCAAGTCCCAGGTCGACGTGATTGTCGCGGACGGCCTGTTCAAAACCCGCACCCGGGCCATATACAGTAATTCCGCGAGCTTTGATTTCACGACTCAATAGGCCAAAAGCACGTAAATTTGTGAGCTTATCGGCTACGGCAGCCTGGAAGAATTTTTCCCACATTTCCTGGTTGGTGTGGAAAACCTTTGTGGCATGCATCAAATGTTCATTGCCGGCCGGCGGCGGCTCGGTATGATCAGTGACCACCGTTTTGAGAAAATGCATCATAGTCGGAAAGCGTGCAAGATCACTTGGTTCGTCGGCTTTGGCCGACCCACAAAGAGCGAGAGTTCCCAGAATTGAAGTGACCATGAAATGTAGCATTAAAACCCCGACCACGGCTTAGCTCAAATGGTCGGATTTAGTCAACTACTGGTTCTCGGAATCGACCTTAAAAGCGCGGGAGGGGCTGAATTCACTCCAACTTCCGTTTACTTCCGATCGAACCCGCCAAAAGTAACGGCCCGGAGCCGGGGCATTGACTGAAAAGTAATTGTCACGGGGGTGCGCGACCAGGAGCGGCTTGGTGAATTTGGCTTCGGCGGCCAGCTCGAATTCATAGTCCGACGTGTAGTTTGTTTTGGTCCAGGTGAAGAAGAGCAGGTTGTTGTTCTGGATCAGCTTTTCCTTATCGAACCGCAGCTCGGCGGCCGGCGAGGTGAGCAGGGGTGGCACCGGCGTGATTGTTATCTGCTGCAAGCCGCTGCTGGCCAAAAAGCCGTTGAAAACCAGTTTTTCGACCGAGTATTTCAGCACGCCCTGCTCGAACCGGGCGTACTCGGGCGGCAGCAGCAGCTCGGGAGCCAGCGTTTCCTTTTCAAAGATCGGTGTCTTGTCGCCGGGCTTGAACACCCGCACGAAGTAGGCGCTCGTGCCGTCCATGGGCGCCCAACGAAGGACCAGGCCGTCGAAATTTTTTTTCGGGGCGTTTCCTTCCATGCGAGCCGAGGCATTGAGTGTAGGCAGCACATGAATCGCTTTCACGTCTGGCAACAGGCGAAGGCGTCTTTTGATGACGGCCTGATTGGCCTCGTCGCGCACCTGCCACTCGTAAAGCCCTGGACGATCGAATGAAAAGGTCAGCGAAGCCGAGCTGGCATCGGTGCTGTCGCTGAAAACCGGCGCGGCCGAGGCTACTTTGACGAGCTGCCTGGTGGCGGGCTGCTCATAAAACAAGTCGACGCCGAGGTTGCCTTTGCGATTCGTGGTCACCGAAATTTTCACGGGCTTTTTGCGCTCGACGAACTCCTCTTCGGTAAAGCGCAGCTGGGTGCCGGCCGCCGGCAGCGCATCGACGATTTCGAGCGGAATTTTTTCGTGCAGGTTCGGGTTGCCCAGTGTTTTTGGATTGCCCAGCAGCGGAACCATTCGGCCCGCGTCTTCAGCCAGGCCGCCCTGCAATACGTTGATGCTGATGCCGTCCTTGGACATTTCCGAGCCAAAATTAAGTCGGATGAGCGAGTTGGGCGTGATGCGCACCTTGCGGCCGTTGTTGAGCACGATAGTGGCCCAGCTGTCGGGGCCGGTCAGAATCGTATCATTGGGATAAAGCAGCGCATGGACCGTAAGCTGCTTGAACTCGAAATCTGACGCGCGCTGGCGTTTCACGCTGCCTTGAATTTCAGTCACGGTACCGATGGGCGACGAGAGCCGTTTTTCTTCGCTGTCGAGCGAAAATAAAACGCGCAACGGCACGTCGGCCAGATAGCTGTAGGCCATGATGGCGACGATTTGCAGTCCCAGCAGCACCATCAGCTTTTCGCTGCGTGAAAGCCGGCTCTTTGGCATCTTATGCACGCCGAGCGGCGGTTCGGGTTTTTGCTCGTCGCCCATTACGCGAGCACCCTCAATACCCCCAACGTAACGTCATCGTCGAGTTTCTTTCCGGCGTTGTGGGTCATGAAGTCGGCCATGATGCTGTTGATCAGCGGCTCGGGCTCGAGTGAAATGGCTTCTTCGATCACCTTGCGAGCCTGCTTTTTGCCGTACTGCACGCCACCCTTGTTTTTTCCTTCGAGCAGGCCGTCCGTGTAAAAAAAGATCGTGTCGTTTTTCTGGAACGGCATCTGCTTGATTTCGTAGGGCGTGGCGATTTCAGGGGCTTCGCCAAGGCGCGGGCCGGTAGCGATGAGCGACATCTGCTTCAGGCCGTCGGTGGCACTGCGAAAGAGCCAGGGCGGGTTTTGTGCGGCGCTGGAAAAAGAAACGATGTGGGTCGAGAAATCGAAGACAAAAACCGCGGCGGTCATCATGATCTTGCCCTGGCCTGAATCGAAAACGACCCGGTTGGCCACGGCCAGCATGTCGCTGGGGTTGAGCTCGAAGCGGTTATCGGTCACAAGCTTTTCCAATACGCTGAAGCAGCCACGCGCCGATGCGGTCATGAGCGCCGACGGCAAACCGTGGCCGGTGGCATCGGCGACAATCAACGTGTGGCGGTGGACCGTGCGAAAATAGCCCAACCAATCGCCGCCACATTCGGCCGCGGACTGATAATGGTTCACCAGCAGCAGCTGGTCGTTCTGGATTTTTCCGGGTGGAAATAGATTCTGCTGCACTGTTTTCACGATCTCGAGCTCCTGGTCCACGCGCACCTTGTCGGCGGTGCCTTGCACCAGATCGGAAATCTTATGCGACATCGCGACAAACGAGGCGGTCAGCGCCCCAATTTCGTCGCGGCTTGAAATGGGCAAATTGATTTTAAAGTTTCCCGACGATACCTGCGCGGTTGCCATGAACAGGCGGTTCAGGGGGGCCGTGACTCGGCGCGAGAAAAACAGGCCCAACATGATCATGATGCCCAGGGAGGCCAGCCCGAGGACAATGAACTTCTCGGTGAGCGTATAGGTTGCGCGCATGGCCTCGTCGTAGTCAATCTGGCTGAGCGCCACGAGCTCGAGGCCAGGCTTGTAAAAGCTTCCAAGAGTGCGCACGCCTTTGGGAGTAAGATATTCCTTGGCGCCGGCGCTGACCGAGCTGATCAGGGCTTCCTGAAAAATCGAGTCCTGCGCGACGCTCTGGTCGCTGAACAGCATGCGTTCATTGGAATGGAATAATATGGCCCCGCTGCGGTCTGCGACGGTGAAGCGGTTCAGCGAGCTGGAGTCGGCCGAAAAGTGCTGCAGGCTCACGTAGCCCACCGCTATCGGCGCGGGGCCTTTGGCGGGCGGATGGGTCAAATCGGCGAAGGTGATCGACAGCATGGCCGGCTGGCCTTCTTTGCTGATATTGCGAAAGTAGTAGCCCCGCTTGGTGAGCTCTGGAATCGCTGCGAGCACCGAAGCGGGCTCGATGGCAATTTTTTCCGGTGTGGTCACCATCGCGGCAAGCGCGTTAGGCAAAAATTGCTGGTGTACCCGGTTGAACGTATTGGTAGCGGTGTCCAGGCCGAACAGCTCGACCCCGATCAGCGCGTGCTGGTTGTTCAGGTAGAAATCGATGGTGTTCTTCGTCTGCTGCGCCAGCGGGCCTGAAAGATCGGCGGTGCCCACCACGAGCTTCAGCGTGCTGAGCCCGCTGTCCAGGTAGCTGACGAATTCACGCCCGGTCAGAACCGCCGTGGTGGCCTGGCTATCGTAGATGTAAATTTTCTTGTCGTTGCGAAAAAGACTGATTGCGGAAATGTTGATGAAGAAGATAGGGGTTGCCAGCAAAAGACTGATGGTTATCAACAGCTTGGTCGATACCGACATTCCTATTTTGAATTGCTGTTGGTCCATATAACCGATAGTATATACATTATTATACCCGCTTGATACCGAGAGGAAATTTCCGTGTTGCACGTCGTGAAGGAGCAAAGGGGCGATATTTTACTCGTAAAGCTGACCGGCAGCATTGACGAGAACATCGATTTTGGCACTGTGCTCGGCCCGCCGTCGTCCACGAAAATGGATCTGCTGCTCAAAGAGGTGCCACGCATCAACTCGGTCGGCGTCAAGGCGTGGATAAAGTACTTTCAAGGCGTGGTGGCCAAAGGGGTGCAACTGCGGTTCATGGAGTGCTCGACGGCACTCGTGGAGCAGATCAACCTCATCTCCAACTTCACCTGTGGCGGCACGGTGGAGTCGATTTACGTGCCGTTCTGCTGCGCCAGCTGCGGCACCGAGCTGCTGGGCCTGTTTCGCTGCGTGGATTTAAAGAAGATCAAGTTTCAGATTCCCGATTTGAAGTGCGCGAAATGCGGCGGCATCGCGAGTTTCGACGATATTCCCGAGGAATATTTTGCCTTTCTGCAGCGGGAGTGAAACGGGCCAGAGGTGGACCAGAAGTGGAGTTGAAGCTTGCAGATAGTTCTGCTCTCTGCGGTTCCCGAAGATAAGGTGTTTTTCGAAGCCGCTGCCAAGATGGCCAACGTGGCATGCGTGCAGGTCGCCAACGCGGAACAGGCCGTGGCCGTGCTGCTTAAAGACCCGGCAACGATCATGATCATCGAGTCCTCGCAGATGGACGCGTTCAAGGCATTTGAAAAAGTGATGTCCGAAAAAGTGGGCCTGTTCAGCGCGTTGCTCAACCCAAATAACCTGTTTTACGTCGCTTCGCAGTCGTTTCACGATGCCCCTTATCTGGCGCAAAGCGAGATTTTCGGGCATTTCATCCACCGCTCGTATACTCAGGACAATATCTACGTCATGGCCCGACTTCTCGAGTCGTCTGGTGCGGAGCGTGCCTTGCCGCTGGAAAAGTTCCTGAGCAAGGAAGTAAAGACCCAGACCATCAAGATCACCAAGTCGGTGCAAAAGCGCCCCATAGTCGAATCACTCAAGAACTACGTGCTCAAGATCGGCTTCAAGTCGCGGGTGGCCGCCGTGATTGCCACGGCCACCGACGAGCTGATCATGAACGCGGTTTTCGACGCGCCCATGGACGAGCTGGGCAAGCACGTGCACGCGCAGACTCCGCGCAGCACCGCCCTGGAACTGGACGAGAAAAACGTGGTCGAGCTGAAAATCGCATTCGACATGAAAACCCTGGGAATCTCGGTAACCGACCTGCACGGGTCGGTGGACAAGAAAAAACTCCTGAGCCAGCACTTGGGGCGCTCTTACGAAAACAAGGAATACGAGATGAAGACCGTGGTGGCCGGTGCCGGTCTGGGCCTGGCGCATGTTTACCGCAACTGCGGTGGCATGATTATCTCGTGCGAGCAGGGCGTGCGCACCGAGGTCAATCTTTTGTTCAAGAAGACGGATTCTTTCCGGGACTTTAAAGATCAGTTTCGCTTTTTGTCCACATTCATGTATTTCACATAGCGATATGGATCTTATTCTGGCATCGGCCTCGCCTCGCCGGCAGCAAATGCTGCGGGACCTGGGAGTGTCTTTCAAAATTCACAGCCCCGATATCGACGAAGGCCGCCTGCGGGGTGAACCTGCCAGCGTGTACGTGTCCAGGCTTGCGCGCGAAAAAGCCGAGTGCATCGTCGCGAAAACGCGCAAGACCCCCGAGTCAGGAGATTGGGCGGTACTGGCCGCCGACACCGTGGTCATCTACGAAAAACTCGTGCTGGGTAAACCCAATGACGTCGAAGATGCGGTTCGCATGCTGCGCAGGCTGTCGGGCCGCACGCACGAAGTCGTTACGGCATTTTACTGGTCGGGAGCCCGGGGTGGCAAGGTGCGCGCGGCTGCCGGCCATGCCCGCACGAAGGTAACGTTCGCCGATATGCCCGTGGAGTTCTGGAAATGGTACGTTTCGACCGGTGAGCCGATGGACAAGGCCGGCGCTTACGCCGCGCAGGGAATTGGCATGTCTTTCATCGAACGCGTCAGCGGTTCCTATGCGAATGTGGTGGGGCTGCCGCTTTCACAAGTTCTGGCCTCGTTTCGGAAGATATTTGATGGAGACCTGCGTGAGCATTGCGCGGCGACTAAGTGAAATTCAGGCCGTGGTGAACGCCGCGGCCGCACGTGCTTCGCGCAAGCCGGGCGACGTTCGTATTCTGGCGGTGAGTAAAATACAACCCATTGCCCTTATCGAGGAATGCTACTCCCTGGGGTTGCGCGACTTCGGAGAAAACTATGTGCAGGAGCTCGTCGAAAAACGCCGGCTGCTTGCCCATCTCAAAGACATTCGTTGGCACCTGATCGGTCATCTGCAAACCAACAAGGCAAAGCAGGTGGTGAACGAGGCTGACTGTTTTCATGCGCTGGATTCGGAAAAACTTCTGCGCGAGCTGGCTCGGCGGGCCGAGCGCGTCCTTCCGGTATTTATCGAGGTGAATATAGACGATGAGCCTTCAAAGGCGGGCGTGCCGCCGGCTGTGGTCGAGGCTCTGGTGCAGGCGGTGCGCGCCGAGCCGAAGTTAAAGCTTGAAGGCCTCATGTGCATTCCTGAGGCAAAGAGCGATCCTGAAATGATGCGCCCCGCGTTTCGCCGCATGTCGGCTTTGGCGCGAAAAGTGGAGCAGACGCATCCGCTTTTATTGAGCATGGGCATGAGCTCCGACTTTGAAGTGGCTGTCGAAGAGGGCGCGAATTGGGTTCGGGTTGGCGCAAAACTGTTTGGCGAGCGACCTCAAAGGGGTTAGGTTCAGCCATGGTTTTATTTTGCCGCGAACAGGGCAGTGTGCTGAGCATTTCATTGCTCGTTCAGCCTCGTGCCCGAAAAACTGAAATTATAGGGGTTCACGGCGAAGCATTGAAAGTAAAGGTGGCCGGGTTGCCAATTAACGGGGCCGCCAACGAGGAGCTCGTTCGTTTTTTCGCAAAGTTTCTCGACGTTTCCAAGTCGGCGGTGCAGCTCAAGCAAGGCAGTACCGGGCGCAAGAAGGTGATCGAGGTCAAAGGCCTGACCACCTCTGAGCTTACCGCCATTCTGCTGAAGCACGGGCTGCTGACAATCAGGTTGGGATAACGATGGCCATATTGAGATACGAAAACTTGACGCACATCGAACTATCGGGCCTGGAGCGCGACAAGACGGTTGTTATCTTTTGTGTGGCGCCGTTGGTGCAACATGGGCCGCATTTGCCGCTGGGAACTGACGCGATAACCGCGGAATTTTTCAGCACGCAGCTGGCAAAAAGGCTCGAAGCCACGCGTCCCAACTGGAACTTTGTCATGTTTCCCACCTTTTTCGCGGGCTCGGACACGCTCACCTTTACCGGAACGGTCGAGGTTCGGCCGACAACGCTGCGCGCGTTGCTGATGGACTGCTGCAAGCAGCTGGCCCGCGACGGATTCCGGCAAATCGTGCTGCTGGGAACCCACGGTGGCCCACGCCACATGGTAGTACTCGAAGAGGTGGCTGAAAAGCTGCGCTGGCGTTACCGAACTCGCGCAATCAGCGCGTCGGCCAAGCTGCTGCACGACATCATGAAGGGCCAGCTTATCGAGCGCATCGCGGACCGAATGGAAAAAAACGGCCAGGCGCTGTCGGCCGGCGAGCGCGAGGGGTTGAAATGGAAGCTGCGCCGAAACAGCGGTAAAAAGGCAGGCGATGGCCTCGGCCATCTGGGTACCCCGGCCCTGGCTCGAGTGGAAATCGGGCAGGCTGCCGTGGAGCTTTTGCTCGACGACACCACGCCGCTGGTAGAAAAATTCCTGTCCGGTGAAAACGTGAACCGGGAATTTCGATCGAAGTTTTATTTCATCCCGTTTTTCAGGACGGACTTCAAGGTACTTGCCGTGATGACGGTTTATCCAATTTTAATTTTTATAGCCTGGCTGTTTCTGAGCCAGTCGATTGTGGGGATTTTCATCAGCGCTTTTTTGCCCTTCATTTGAAAATCCCCACAATCGACTGGCTCAGAAACAGCCAGGCTATAAAAATTAAAATTGGATAAACCGTCATCACGGCAAGTACCTTGAAGTCCGTCCTGAAAAACGG
>JACQAW010000302.1 GCA_016194725.1 Deltaproteobacteria bacterium | reverse complement strand
GCCTACCGCGACGTCGACAAGCTTTTGTTCCTGGGCATCAACACCTGGAACAGCACCGACCTGATCGCACGCGCAGGCCAGTATGCCGAGGGCGCCATTTTCGTCGATGGCTACTACGCCGGCTCGCAGTCGGCCTTTTCGAAGAAATTTATCGAAGAATATCGCGCAACTTTCAACTCTGATCCCAGCCTGGTCGAAGCCTTGGCCTACGATGCGGCCCATATCCTGGCCTCTCTAATGAAGAGCGGCGACCTGACCTCGCGCGCGGACATGCGTGACCGCATCATGAATCTGAGGGATTTTCCCGGGGTCACGGGAAAAATTTCCTACCGCGATGGCCGCCTCACCAAGCA
Organism: Deltaproteobacteria bacterium; assembly: GCA_016194725.1. Taxonomy (GTDB): domain Bacteria; phylum Bdellovibrionota; class UBA1018; order UBA1018; family UBA923; genus JACQAX01. The sequence goes on along the minus strand of JACQAW010000302.1, from coordinate 3,263 downwards.
CCTCAGCCTGCTCACCGTGAAGGGTGGGAAGATTGAGGAAGTTGCGTTTCAACAGTAAAACCCCCTATAATTATAGCTAGGATGGATTGTCCTGCGCGTGATTACTCACGCGTTTCATGTGTGCCTTTCTGTCATGGAGGATGGAACAGAGCGTGGATGCCGGTAGTCCCGTCGGCGGCGGGAAGTATAAACAATACGTCAAAGAAATCATAAACGCCGAACGCGAACCCATTCGTTTAATCGAGGCCCGCAAGGCCAAGGAAAACGAGAAGCTCAAGCTCGTCCAGGAATTCGTCGGAAAAGTAAAAAAACTTCCTGAGGTTTTAAAGGAACTCGAGAACTTCAGAAAATTTCGCGAGTTAAAGGCAGAGCTTCCGCCGGGTGCCAAAGATTTGCTGGAAGTATCACTCGACAAAGAGGTAGCCGAGCCAGGCGAATATCAGCTCGAGGTGACCCAGCTCGCGGGCAAGCATTCGATGATCTCGGACGGATATGCCAGCGCCGATGCGGAAATCGGAGTGGGCTATTTCACCTATGAGCTTCCTGATGGCGACACGAAAAGCATCTGGGTCGGCCCGGGCAGCAATACCCTCAAGGGCCTGGTGAACGCGATCAACTCGGCAAAGGGCATCGGCGTTCAGGCCTCTATTGTCAACGACGGGGCCGGCGGCGACACGCCCTGGCGTATCGTCGTGCAAGGCAAGAAATCGGGCGTCGATAACGACATCACCTATCCCGACTTTTACTTTCTCGACGGCGACTTCCGCTTTTATGTCGACGACGAGCGCGACGCGCAAAACGCGATCGTCAAATTCAACGGCTTTGAAATCATGAGCCAGGCCAACAAGTTCGAGCTGCTGCCGGGTGTTTCAATCGACCTTAAAGCCGCCAAAGAAGATTATGAGTTCACGCTGAACATCCAGGAAGATATCCCGAAGATGGCGTCCAAGATCAAGGCGCTGGTGGACGCGATGAACGGCGTGCTTGAGTTCGTGAACAAGCAGAACAAGTTGGATGTGACCTCGGATACGAGCAGGACGCTGGGCGGCGATACGTCGCTGTTCACGATCGAGTCCCGACTGCGCCGCTTCGTTTTCCAGGAATTCAACGTGAGTGACAGCGACGACGAAGACTTGATGCGCGTGTCGGATACCGGCATCCAGTTTGAAAAGACCGGATTGCTGACCTTCAAGGAAGACAAATTCAAAAAGATGATCGAATCGGATTACGACAGGGTTGCAGCGCTATACACGGGCGAAGGCAACTTCATCGATTCCATCAAGGAGCTCACGACTGGTTTTCTGCAACCCGACTCGGGGCCGGTAACCACCCGCGAGAAAGGCATTCGCGACCGTATCAAGGCGATGGACGACCAGGTAGCGATGAAAGAGAAGAATCTGGAGCGACGCGAGCAGGCGTTAAAAAGGCAGTTTTCGCAGCTTGAAGGGCTGATGAACAATATGGCGGGGCAGCAATCCTATCTGCAGCAGGCGATGGGCAGCCCAAGTCCGATACCGGGTGGATAAGTAAAAATGGGGGATCTATCTAGATGAGTAATAACTATGGACTGAATAAGTACAAGACGACATCGGTGACGACAGCCAGTCGTGGCCAGGTGCTTCTGATGCTTTACGAAGGAGCCATGAAGTTTTGTCGGATTGCGATCGAGGCCACTAAACGCAAAGATCTCGCCGAGAAGGGCAAAAACATTCTCAAGATTCAGGACATCATCAATGAGCTGGTGGTGACTTTGAATCACGATGTCGGAGGCGACCTGAGCAGGGAGCTCGAACGACTTTATAACTATATGATCGAGCAAATCACGGTGGCGAACGTGAAGAACGATCCCAAACCACTCGAGACCGTGCTGAAGCTGCTCGAAACCCTGCATGAAGGATGGGTGGCAGCCGTGAATCAGGTTGGAAAAAGCGGTGGCGACGCTTTTGCCGCGGCGGCGGCCGAGAAAAGCAACCCCACCACCGTGAATATGGCGCCACCGGGCGCAAACAAGCCCAAGCCGACAGGAGGAAAATAAGATGCAGCAGCTTATCGGACTACTTGAACGCAAGAACCTTTGTTTCCGGAGCTTCAACAAGCTTTGCCAGGACTTTCTGGACGATATCGCCAAAGGCGAGGCCGGCAATCTTGAAGTCTTTCAGAAACGCCGCAAGGGCCTGATTTCGGTGCTGGAGCAGCTGGAGTTCGAGGTCAGCAATTTCTTGAATGGCATGGTTCCCGATGCTGAAATTCCCAGGGAGGTCAGAACAAAGGTTGATCTGTTGCTCCGCGAAAAGGACAGCATTGTGAAGTCCATCCTCGACCTGGATCTTCAGATCCTGGCCTATATCGATAGAATGAAAGACGAGACGATACAAAAACTGCAGTCATTACAAAGTGGTCGCAGGACTGTAGGAGCCTACCGCTCCCCAATGGACACGGTCGAAGCGGCAGAGGGCACTAAAATCCTGGATCATGAAGCATAAAAAGGAATCCCGACTGAATCAGTTTGACCGTGGCGCGCGGTCATTGATATACTGAACACTCTCGAGGGGGATAATGGAATGTCCGCTGAAGTCGAGCTCTTGAAAAAACTAGTCAGCAGCGATCTCGTCGTCGCAGCGGTTGAGATTCCGTCTGATCACAAGTCCCGCGCGCTCATGGTCGACGATCTGGATGAGGTGCTTGCTCGCTTCGAAGAAGACTCCGATTACGCGCACTTCGTGGTGCGCGTGAAAAGAACCGGCCCGCCACTTCCAAAGCCCGCCATCGGACCGCAGAGCCCCCAGATTTCCATCGATGCCATGATGAATGAAACTCTCGAGCTGGGCGAACGCATTACTGAGAGCCGAAATCAGACGGCAAGCCGCGCGGCAGATGCCGCTGAATATGAGCCCGACTTTTTACTGCAAAATGCCAGGTTGCTCGAAGACAACGGCGACTTCAAGCTGGCGCGCAATATTTATCAGGCCTTGGTACGCAAAGGCATTTTGATTCCTCAAAGCCTGGCGGGCATGGCCCGCACCCATGAAAAGGAAAACGATTACGAGAAGGCCGTGCGCTGCTATCGCGAGGCGATCGCCTACTCGTCTGAATATATATTTTTTCAGGCGCTGGCTGCGCTGCAGATCAGGATGGGCGACGACGAAGAAGCCGCGCAGACTTTGCTGCATTCGCTGGGGCTGGCTGGCCTGAGCGACGAGCAGCGGTTCGAGCTGCACAAGTCGCTTGGAAACTGCTTCACCCGATTGGGCGAATACCCCAAG
>JACQAW010000301.1 GCA_016194725.1 Deltaproteobacteria bacterium | reverse complement strand
GTCACGGTTACGGCGAAAAACTTCGTCATCGCCACTGGCTCCCGCGCATTCGATATTCCTGGTTTCGCGCCCGACGGCAAGAACGTCATTACCTCGACCGAAGCGCTTGATTTCACCAGCGTGCCCAAGCGCCTGGTGGTCATTGGCGGCGGCTACATCGGCCTTGAGCTGGGAACGTACCTGGCCAAGGTGGGAAGCCAGATCACCGTGCTGGAAGGCACCAGCAAGCTACTGGCTGCCATGGACCAGGACTGCGTGGCGGTGGTTGCGCGCGGTTTGAAGAAACGCAACGTGAACGTCATTCTGGAAGCGAAGGCCAAAGCCTACAAGAAAACCCCCAAGGGCCTCGAGATCACCTTCGATACCCCAAAAGGCACGCAGAGCACCGAGTGCGATGTGATTCTGGTGACGGTTGGACGTAAGCCAAACTCGGACACTCTCGATCTGGCCAAGGCGGGCTTGCAGCCCAATCAAAAAGGATACATCGACATCGACAAGAAGTGCCGCACCAAGGTGCCGCACATCTATGCCATCGGTGACGTCGCTGGCGGGCTGCTGCTGGCCCATAAAGCCAGCCGCGAAGGCATTGTTGCGGCCGAGGTTATTGCCGGACAGAAGAGCGCTTTTGACACGACTATCATTCCCGCAGTCGTTTTCACCGATCCTGAAATTGCGACGGTTGGCTTAACACTTGCCGAAGCTCAGGCCGCCGGATTCGACGCCCATGAGGCCCAGTTCCCGTTTGCAGCCCTGGGCAAGGCTCTGGCGACCGGAGAATCTGATGGTTTTGTTAAGGTAATAGCAGATAGAAAAACACATAGATTTCTTGGGTTTCACATTGTTGGTGCCGAAGCTAGCGCCATTTTAGGTGAGGCGGGACTAGCATTAGAGGCGGGTATTGTGTTAGAAGATATGGCGCTCACCATCCATGCGCATCCGACTTTGCCGGAGGCCATGATGGAAGCGGCCGAAGTGGCCCTGGGTCATCCGATTCACATCGTGACCCGCCCCGCACGGCCGGGAGCAGAAAAAACGGCATAGGAAGATTACAATGCAGGTTTTGGATCTCGGCCTCAAAAATTACGCTGAAACTCTGGAGCTGCAAAAGCAGCTCCTGGAAAAGCGCGCGCGTGGCGAGATCGAAGACACGCTGGTCTTGGTCGAGCACCCGCCCGTGTATACGATGGGCCGTTCTGGCGCTGAAACACCAGCTGAAATCAAAGTTCGCAAGCTGGGAAGCGTACCGGTCGTTGCGGTTGAGCGCGGCGGCAAGCTCACGTTTCACGGCCCCGGGCAGCTGGTGGGGTATCCCATCATCGCGCTGCCACACCACGACCTGCGCCGCTACCTGCGCGACCTGGAACGGCTGCTCATGTCGGCACTGGTGCAGGAAACGATGTTGCCCGCTCTGCCTTGTCCGGAATCGCTTCTGCTTGAGCCCGGGCAGCTGCAAACCGGCGTTTGGATTCGCGACAAGAAAGTGGTCAGCATTGGCATCGCAGTGAAGCGATGGGTGACCTATCACGGCTTCGCCTTGAATCTTTCCACCGACCTTCGTTATTTCGAGGCGGTCGAGCCCTGTGGCTTCAGTGGCAGCATCATGACCAGCGTTGAGCGAGAAATGGGTGGCGACGCCGATATGAAGGTTATCGCGGCAAATATCAAGCGCACGCTGATTGCGCGATTCGCCGTGCTGTCCGAAAGCTATCTGGGCACTGAGGCACCAAGAGCGCCAGAGAACATGATGTCCGTTTGATATGGGGCACATGAAAAATAGGTTCAAAACATCCTAAGGCTAATGTTCAAAGAGCTTCGGGACGATGAAGGAGTCCGGCGGCGGTGGCGGCGTTCCTTCACTCCGATTGACGAGCAGCCCCAGGTTGTAATGCAACGCCGAGGTCAGTGGGGTAATGTCGAGTTCGCGGTAAAGCCGGTGCGCAGCTGGAATTTTCAGCTTGTCGCACGCATTTGAACCGGTGGCTCCGGCGCCGGACCAGTTTCCCTTGCGAAGGTGCACGAAGTGCGCGGCCACCTGAATCAGCCCCTGCACGAAAACCCGGTCGCGGCCGTGTTCCACGAGCCAAAGCTCTTCCCAAACTTCGTGCGCCTCGAAGAACTCCTCTTCGTTAAACAGCTCGCAGCCCTGCTTGAGCAGCTCGGTGCGCTTTGCCGGATGCAGCAGAATGGGTGTTTTGTCGTCGTCAAGCCGATCAGACATCAGTCTGACTATACCCGTTCGCGCGAGATGAGAGACATGAATTCCTGCCGGGTGCGCCGATCTTCGTGAAAAGTGCCCAGCATGCTGGAGGTGATCGTATAGGAGCTCTGCTTTTCCACGCCACGCATCATCATGCACAGATGATAGGCCTCGATAACCACGCCGACGCCCAGCGGATGCAGCACTTCGTTGAGGGTGGTGCTGATCTGATTCGTGAGTCGCTCCTGGACTTGAAGTCGGCGGGCAAAGCAGTTCACGACCCGCGGAATTTTCGACAGCCCGACAATCTTGCCGTTGGGAATGTAGGCGATGTGCGCGCGGCCGTAGAATGGCAGCATGTGGTGCTCGCAAAGCGAAAACACCTCGATGTCTTTGACGATGACCATCTCGGAGTAGCTTTCGGTGAACATGGCCTTGCGCACAATTTCCTTCGGATCCATTTCATAGCCGGCCGTAAGAAACTTCAGCGCTTTGGCGTAGCGTTCCGGGGTCTTTTTGAGGCCTTCGCGTTTAGGGTCTTCGCCAATCAGGTCGATCAGGCCGTGAACGCATTTCTTCATCTCGTCTTCATGGTCATGGGATTTGTCATTGGATTTGGCTTTGAATTTATCGTGGCTTTTCGGGCTCATAGGCACACTCCTAGCACGACCGCGGGCTTATGGTAATATTCCAAGTGATGACTGCCTCTCAACCCGAACCTCAATCTTTAGACGGCCTGATCTGCTTCTGCCATGGCGTGCTCGAGACCGAGATTCGCAAAGCCATCGCCGCCGGGGCAGCTACCGTTGCCGCCGTACAGGAAAAAACCCGCGCCAGCACGGGTTGTGGGGGGTGCATGCCCGAAGTCGAACGTCTGATCGCCGAAATGCTGCAGAGCAAGACCGACTGATTTTGTCTTTCAATCCTGTGCCAAACTGAATATATGTCTTGGCTATGGTTACACTCGACAACGTCATGACTGCTCTGCGTACCGTTAAAGACCCCGAAAAGGGGCGTGACATCATGTCCGCCAACATGGTTCACGATCTGAAAATCGAAGGCGATTCGGTTTCACTACGCGTCACTGTTCGCACTCTGGTTCGGTCGGTGCGCGAGATGCTCGAACAGCAAGTACGCGAAGCTTTGGTTACCAAAGCCGGCGCCACCGAGGTGAATGTGCGCATGGATGTCGATGCCGACAAATCGCGAATCACGCCCGATAAGCTGGGAATTCCCGGCATCAAACACATCATTGCCGTCAGCAGCGGCAAAGGCGGCGTGGGCAAATCGACCGTGTCGGTGAATCTGGCCATTTCGCTGGCGCGCCAGGGCGCAGCCGTGGGGTTGCTGGACAGCGACGTGTACGGCCCGAATATTCCGACCATGATGGGAGTTGATGATACGCCCCGCGCGCGCCAGGACGAAAAACGCGGCGAGCTTATTTTGCCCCTCGAAGCACATGGCGTGAAAGTCATGTCCATGGGTTTTCTGGCTCGCGGTGACC
>JACQAW010000300.1 GCA_016194725.1 Deltaproteobacteria bacterium | reverse complement strand
TTGTGCGCCGAAAACGTCGCGTACGAGGCGCCGATTTCAGAAAAATTCAAGGGCAGCTTGCCCAGCGTCTGCGCGCAATCCACGTGCAAGGGCGTATTGGTGGTGGCGCACAGGTGGGCAATCGCACCGAGTGGCTGAATCACCCCGGTTTCATTGCTGGCATGAACCACTGAAAGCAGGTCAAAGCGCGAGGATTCCAAAAGCTGTTTCAGCTGAATGAGGTCGACGACACCCGAGGGAAGCACGCGCAGGGTGTGCGTTTCGCCAAGCCCGCGTGCCGTAAGCCAGGTGGAGTCGTGCTCGACTGCGGAGACGAGAAAGCGCGCGGGCCCTCTGGGTGAGGATTCGGTGCGGGCCCTTTGGGCTGCCGAAGACAAGGCCCAGGTGTTGGCCTCCGAGGCGCCCGACGTCCAGTAAATCTGATCGTCTTTGCAATGTAGAAGATGGGCGATGCCGGCCGTGGCCTCTGAAACGAGGCGGCGGCTCTGGCGGCCATATTGGTGAAGACTCGACGCATTTCCGCGGCCGTACTGCGCAAGACCAGGCAGTTCCGCCAGCAGCTCTTCTAGGAGCGGCGAAGAGGCGTTGTGATCAAGATAAGTTACGTCCAACTTTGGCATCTGCGCGCGCTGCGCCGGCTTCTGGCGACATCAAACCGCGCATGTCGTCCAGGTTGATGTTCTTCTGAACATCATGGCCGCGTGCTTTGCGGATCAAGTCACCAACGCTGGTCGTCTGCAGATACTCCTGCATCAGAATGCCCAGGTTTTCGAAGTAAGTTTTCGTCAGAACGAATTCAACCGTGTTGCTCTTGAGGTCGTCGGAACCGACGAGGTCGCGAGCCGGGTTGATATTTTCACCAACGCTCAGCAAAACGTCTTTGATCGAGATCTCATCCATGGAGCGGGCTAAAACGTAGCCGCCACCTGGGCCTCGAACTGATTTCACTACCGAGCCTTTGCGCAAGCGGCGGAAAAGCTGCTCGAGGTAATGAAGCGAAATTTTTTGGCGTTCAGAAATTTCCTGCAATCGCACCGGGCGACCATTGGAACTAAACGTCAGATCTAGAATGGCGCGAACTGCGTACCGCCCTTTTGATGTAAGTCTCATACTAAAACTTCCTCCCGTCCTTAAACGTCCCTAACCAGAAAGGTCCTAAATTAAAGAAACACCCTGGACCTACATAAGGAGGTACCATACCGTAGTATGAGCGTCAACTAAATGTTTGAATCTTTTTTACGGTTTTTGAAAATTTCACCGATAAGTCCCTGAGAGGCGTAAAATTAGACAATGGCCGAGAGTTCCAAACCCGTAATTGAGTTGAATGTAACTCCGCAAGCTGCCGAAACTAAACCGGAAAATACCGGCGTCGGGCTTGCGTCCGGTGGAGCTGCCGGTGACGGTGAGATGCCCAGCGTCACCAAGCTGCTAAACCGTAAAAAGTACGTTCCGGGCGGCCAGGCGGTAACCGTTACCAACCCCGAAGCTGTTCCAGAAATCGCTCCCGTATCGATCGAACCAGTTCCCTCGGGCGTTAATGTTGATGCAATTAGTATATCGCCAGGCGGCAATTCTGCTGCTGAGATGAACATCAATGCGGATTTGCCTGTAGTCACCGCACCAGGTCGAAGACGCGGCACGCGCACCATCGACATGACCGGTGGAGACGGTGTGCAAGTCACCGGACAGACCAATGGGCCGCCGCTTTTTTCAAAGACGCTGATTCTTGAAAAGTTGGATTTTAAAGGATTTCAAAAAGCGATTGGCAAACACAAGAAATCGACGAATTTTAAAAAGCTGGATTGCCTTGGATATCTGGGCAGCCGTTTTACGGAGATTACGTATTTCGAAGTCAGCGAAGCAGGCGCTCTTCAAGGGGTGCTGGGTTTCGGCAGCCAGCAGCTGGTGGTGCAAACGAAATCCAAAACCGTTACCGCCGAAGTTTTACCCGGGATTTTCGAGGCGATCTCGCAGGGCGAAATTTTTGTCGGACCGGCGGAAATGCTGCGTCCCGAAGATCAGTCTGGTTTTGCCACGCTGGGCTTCGCGCAGACGGTGTTCATCGGCGCTTTTCCGATGATGTACAAAAAAGCGGTTACCGGCGTTTGGATCTGCGCCTCGCCCGTGGCCCAGGACATTCCTCAAAAAGAGATCACCTCGCTTAAGAAATTTTTGTCGAGCTTCGCACTCTAATCACGCGCTCGCTATCCTTGGCACTGAATTCGATTTCAACCTGAATGGCATACGGTGGCACCATCGGTAAGACCTCTGGAACCTGCTCGAGCCATTCCACCAGGCAGCACTGCAGCTCGAAAAAATAATGCTCGTATCCCAGCTGTTCGAGCTCGCGCAGCGAACCCAGGCGATACAGGTCAAGATGGGCCAGCGCTGATTTTGCGCCGTACATCTTCACGATGTTGTAAGTCGGGCTGACGATGCTTTCGGGGCTGGGCTCGCCACTAAGTGAAAGCCATTCCTTGATGAACCCACGCGCCAGGGCGCTCTTGCCCGCGCCCAATGGTCCCGTAAGCCGTATAAAAGCCGGCTGGATCTTGAAGGCCGCGCGGGCCAGCCGGGCGCCGGCAGCTTGCGTGTCGGTCTCGGAGCCTGATTTCCACTCGAGTGGCTTAGAGGAGCTCAAGACAGGCCTGTGAGATCACGCGTCCCTGATGATCGCGCAGATCGCGGAAAGCTTCGCGTATATTCGCGATGATGTCGGTCGCGGTCATGGCACGATGGCCGGCCTGCTCGGCCGCGAATTTTCCGGCCAGGCTATGCAGGTAGACGCCCAGGCGCGCGGCATCCAGCGCGTTCATGCGCTGGCCCACGAGGCCGCCAATCATGCCCGCCAGAATATCGCCCGTGCCCGCCGTGGCCATGCCATCGTTGGGATAGTGGTTGAACCAGGTCACGTTGTCGGCGGAATGAATCAAAGTGGTGGCGCCTTTAAGGATGACGATCGCGCCCGTGCGTTCGACGGCTTCGCGCGTGCATTGCACGGGGTTGTCGACTACGTTTTCCTTGCTGGTCTCGAGCAGGCGGGCCATTTCGCCCGGATGGGGCGTAAGAATCGTGGGCTGCGTGCGCTTGGCAATGAGGTCATAAAATTTGTGCTCGGCAATCAGGTTCAGCCCGTCGGCGTCGATGACCAGGGGACCGGCGTAGTTGACCAGCAGCTGGCGCATCATTTCGCCGCCGTCGGAGCGCATGCCCAATCCTGGGCCTACCACTATGGATGAAAAGGCGCTCAACCCCGGCTTGGGCATCGGAAACTGGTCGCCGTCGCGCACAATCCGAAAGTTCATGATTTCGGCCGAAAGTTTTACCTCGAGCGATGGAAAAGAGTCTTCCCAGCTGGCCACTGTCACCAAACCCGTGCCCATTTTTAAACAGCTGTTGCTGGCCATGACAATGGCGCCAAGCCTGCCCTGGCTGCCGCCAACGAGCAAGGAGTGGCCGAAGCTGTTTTTATGTCCGAAGCGGTCGCGGCGTTGCAGCAGCGGCGCGGTGCTTTCGTTGGTGAGCAGAAATTTATCGCCTTCTTTGGCCCAGGCGCGCGGAAAGCTCAGGTCGACGTGATAAAGTTTTCCACGGCGCGCGGCGCCGGGTGATAGAAAGTGGCCAAGCTTGGGGTAGCCGAAAGACACGGTGGCTGTGGCCAGAATGCTGGTGCCGGCTATGCGGCCCGAGTCGCCCACTACGCCCGTGGGTATATCGAGCGCGATGATATCCGAGGCATGCTGATTGAGCAGCTCGACCACATCATAGTAGATACCTTCGATGTCGCGCTTGAGGCCCGTGCCGAGCAACGCGTCGACCGCCATG
>JACQAW010000277.1 GCA_016194725.1 Deltaproteobacteria bacterium | reverse complement strand
TCGAGTTCAGCGCGATCGCGCTGGAGAGATCGGACTTGCCCACCATATCCACCGCAAAGGCATGCCGAGTGGTCATGTCAAAGGCGTTCACCATTCCAAGAACAACAGCCAGCACCACGACATGCCAAAGCTGCACGACTCCCATGAAACATAGCGCAGCCAGCAGCAGCGCCTGCACCATTTCAATGACCTGCACCCAGATCAGAATTTTTCGGCGATCATGGCGGTCCGCCACTACTCCCGAAAAGGGCGAAATCAGAAAAGCCGGCAGCTGACCTGCAAAGGTAATGATGCCCAGCCAGTAAGCGCGCTTATGGCTGAGCTCATAAACCAGCAAAGCCTGCGCAAAGGACTGCATCCAGCTTCCGCTCATCGAGACGAGCTGCCCGGAAAAGTATTTCATGTAGTTCGAGTTCTTGAGAATTCGAAGCGGGCCCGGCGGTACCGGAAATAAAAATGACTTCGAAGGAGCTGATGGCGCCATGCCCGGTCACCATAGCGGCACTGGCTTTATTCTGACCACTTTTTTATTTGGGAGCGGCGAATTCCTGTACCCAATATGGCCACGCTTTCCCCGGCTCGGCCGAAACACCCACGGCGTAGCCCAACCCGATTTCGGTGTAGGCCGCATTGAGCAAATTGGCACGATGGGCCTCGCTGGCTATCCACCCAGCCATGACCTCTTTTGCGCTGAGCTGGCCCATGGCAATATTTTCGGCGCAGGTGGACCATACATAACCAGCGGCGCCAATGCGGTCGCTGAATAAATCACCGTCGGGCGATCGGTGATCAAAAAAACCCTCTTTCGCCATACGCTCCGCATAACGTTGGGCGGCCGTGCTCAAATCGTGCTGAAGAATGACCGGTGCCAGCCCATGCTCGGTGCGATAGGCATTCGCGCGGTCCAAAACCTCATAGAGAATTTTGGTCTCGGAGCTCGGAACCGGATTCGGCTCCGGGGGACGCGGGCGATTTTCAGGACATGATGGGCCGGGATCCTGAGTGCGATGTTTATTTTGGCCGGAATGGTCGGGCTCGGGCGGACGATGCTCGGAGTCCGGTGGCCGGTGACCGGGATCCGGTTCACGGTGATCGGTACCGGGCCCGGGCCCTGGAACTGGCCCAGGCAATGGAACCGGTCCCGGAGCCGGACACGGACAAGGCGCGGGTCCCGGCACTGGAACTGGAACCGGCACCGGAACCGCGCCACGACCAGGCAACGGTGGAACAGGCGGCCCTGGAATCACAGGCGACGGCGGTGTCACTGGCGGCGGAATCGGCGTGGTCGGCGCTCCCTGACTCCGCTCCGCGGCAACCAGCGCGGCTTTTGCATTTGCTCCACTCGCTCCAGCGGGATCGGCCATGGTCCAACCCATGCGCAATCCGTTTTCGCCACAGCCACCCAGTAAAAAGCCAACTCCCAAAATCGCAAAGGCCGACTCGAGCTTCATGAGGCAAAAGCACTTTGCAGTTCCTGGACCAGCTTTTACGCGGCCAGCGTATTACTTATTTGCGCCGACTGGTGCTGCACAATGCACGGGCCGCATTTTGCATTTTCTCAGGTGGAAACCGTGTTCTGCAGCGAAAAATCAAGGCCGCCGTCGACACATAGAGTTTGCCCAACAATCCAGCCTGAGCGTTTCGAGGCCAGAAAGCAGATCACTTCGCCTATTTCCTCTAATGAAGGTTCGCGCTTGAGCGGCGTGGAGTCGGCGAACAGTTTGTTCACGTGCTCAAATGCCGGACCCAGATACTTGCGAGTCGAGTCGGTAGCCAGAAACCCGGGATTCACCCCATTGACGCGAATTCCGCGTCCGGCAAGCTCGTGGGCATAATATGCGGTCAATGTTTCGAGCGCCGCTTTCGCCGCTCCCAGCAAACCATGACGGGGCACGGCTTTGAGCGTATCCATGCCACTCACCGAAATCACCGCGCTGCCTGGCTTCATCATCGCAGCCGCGCGCTGCACGCCCAGCACAAAACCTTTCACGGTAATATTGAACGTTTTGTCGATGTGGTGGCTCTTGAGCTCGATGAGGTCCTTGAACGCCGTGGCCGCGGCATTGTGAATGTAGTAGTCCAGCGACTTCGTGTGGCCGGCCAGTTCGTCAAACACCCGCTCCATCGCGCCGTCTTCGCCAAGATCGGCTTTGAGGACCTCACACTTTACCCCGAGCTCCCGAACCGAGTGCGCGGCAGCATTGGCGCCCGCCTCGTCGCTGCGGTAAGACAGGTAAACGTCGCAGCCCTGCTGCGCGAACATTCGCGCGGCGGCCAGCCCCAGTCCCTTGGTTCCACCCGTAAAGAGCGCCGATTTTCCTTTGAACTCATGCTGCATGTCACCACCCTAATCGAGACAAGCGCATTGTGCCATGGTATAAGTTAGCCATGAGCAAAGTCATCGAACTCAACGACGATACTTTTAAAACGGCCATCGCCGACGCCCCGCTGGCCTTCGTCGATTTTTATGCGGACTGGTGCGGGCCCTGCCGGCTTTTTTCGCCGGTATTTTCGCGGGTCGCCGAAAAGCATGACGACCTCCGTTTTTTCAAGATTGACGGCGACCTGCATGCGCAGTCGCGTGCCGACGTTACGATCGACAACCTGCCTTTCGTTGCTGCCTATCGCAATGGCGCTTTCATCGAAGGGTTTTCGACCACGGTCGAGGCCGGGCTGGAATCCTTCATCGCGCGCATGAAGGCGAAAAACGCAAAATGATTTTAGCCGTCGTGAAAGAGCTGGTGGCCCGGCATTCCAAAGACGAGCTAGACCAGGCGATCGCCAAATTCGAAGCCGACCTGACCAATACCTTGAACGTGGCTGGTGCCGACGACGGCGAAAAGCTGAGTAACTTGTTGGCAGCCGCTGGCATTCGGGCACGGGTGGACCAGGGTATGAGCGTGAACGACGCCATTCGCGAACACTCGCAGCGCGTGCGCTCGATCTTGAGCAAGCCGGCAAAAAAACCAACGCCCTAGAG
>JACQAW010000268.1 GCA_016194725.1 Deltaproteobacteria bacterium | reverse complement strand
TCGGCCAGCAGCGGCTCGCAGGTCTCGAGACGGTCGTGATTGAGCTTCTGCACCAGCGTTTTGGTCAACGCCCCCACGCGGTCCAAGCTGCGGGCCAATAGATCCAGCTCGCTCATGACCACTTCCCCGGTCTTGGGTCCCAAAGCCTTGAACAGCTCCTGCGTGGCCTCGCCTTGCGCGAGTTTGCCTTCAAGCCTGCGCAGGCTCTCGGACAAACGCTTTCTTTCGGCAATGAGGTCGCCCGCAAGGGCTATCAGGTCTTTCATTGTTTTTAACTGAACATCAAAATGAAGTCGTCGAAGTGGCCCTTGAGCTTCGACCGCAGGCGCAGAATGGCCTGGGTGTGAAGCTGCGAGACACGTGACTCGGTGACGTCGAGCACCTTTCCAATTTCCTTGAGGTTCAGGTCTTCATAATAATAAAGCGAAAGCACCAGGCGCTGCTTTTCGGGCAGGTCCTTGATCGAGTCCGAAATCATTCGTTTCAGATGCGCCACGTTGACTTCGGAAAAGGGCGTGGGTGACTTGCCGTTTTCAGACAGGCCCAGCACCGAACGCCGATCGCCCTTGGACAAGTTGTTAAGGTCGTCGTAGCTGAGCAGCGACACCGACCGCACCTGGTTGAGCAGCTCGTGGTACTCGTCCTGCGATACTTTGAGCTCCTCACACACCTCCTCATCGGTAGCTGGCCGCCCTTTTTCATGTTCGATTTTGGCAAAGGCCCGCTCGAGCATCTTGGCCTTCTCGCGCACCGACCGAAGCACCCAGTCCTGCGCCCGCAGCTCGTCCAAAATCGCGCCCCGAATGCGGAACTCGGCATACGTCTTGAACTTGTTGTCGCGTGAAGGGTCGTACTTCTCGATGGCATCCATGAGCCCGATCACGCCCGAGCTGATCAGGTCGTCGAGCTCGATGTTTGCTGGCAAGCGCGCCGCGATTTTCTGCGCGATGTACTTGATCAGCGGAGCGTACTCGAGAATGATGTCCTCGCGCTTGCCCAGCGGTGGCCGCATCTCTTTTTCGGCGGCCTTCGTAACGGTTATCGTCGTCGCCGCTACCGTAGTGGTCGTGCCGGTCACACTCGCCGACTTGGTAACGAGGGCTTCAATGTCGAGGTCGTCGTCGTCGTTCAGGGACACGCTGGCGGCGCGCTCGCTGGCCTCTTCTGAAATCGAAACCCGATCGTCAAAGGAGGTCTCCGCTCCCTCGTCGTCAATCTTCAGAATCGGCTCGATGTCCTGGGTGGCTTTCTGCTGCCGTCGATATTTCGTGATTCCGTCTCTCATAGGCTGACCTCATTCAAAAGTGTTCTCCAGAAGAACTGGACGTTACCGGTAAGCTCACTTTTCGCCGGGCTTTCGCGCAGCGTTTTAGCCACGGCTTCGAAGCAGCGCGAGGCAGGCGTGTCGGGCCACGCTTCGCACACCACCTTGCGCGCCATCACGCTCTGGCTGACACGCTTGTCGTCAAGAATATGTCCCAGGAAATCGATATGGATATTGAGGAAGCGGTCCGATACGGTCATCAGATTGTTGTAAACGCTCAGGGCTTCGCGGGCGTCATCGACCATATTGACCAGCAGCTTGAAGCGCTTGACCCGATATTCCTGGCTCATCACCTTCATGAGCGCGTACGCATCGGCGATACTGGTCGGCTCGGGCGTAGCCACGACCAGCACCTCGGTGGCCGCGGCATTCAGGTAAGCCACGTCGGAGTTGATTCCGGCGCCGGTATCGATGATCAGCGTGTCGAAGGGAACCGGGGCCGCTTCGAGTCTTTCCATCAATATCGTTTTCTCGGCCAGCGAAAGCTGCGTCATGCGAAAAATTCCCGAGCTGGCCGGAATCACGCGCACCCCGTGCGGCCCGGTAAGGATAATGTCGCTCAGGTCCTTGTCGCCCGACACCACGTCGCTGATCGTGGCCTTGGCGTCGAGCCCCATGACGATGTTCAGGTTGGCCAACCCAAAATCGCCATCGAGCACCAGCACCTGGCTGCCCAGCTTCTGCAGCTGCACCGCCAGGTTAGCCACCACATTGGTTTTTCCCACGCCACCTTTTCCACTTGTGACCGAAATCACGCGGATCGGTTTCATGTTCATCGGCCTGATCGCCACTCTATTACTCATCAGCCTTCGAAGTGTTCCCGCTTGATCCATAAATCTCCCAGTTGTTATAAATCCAAAATTAAATCAGCTACCCGCTCACGGCTGGCTGACTCGATATCTTCTGGCACCCGCTGCCCCACGGTAAAGTAGGTCAGCGGCAGCCCGGTTTTCACCGAAACGTTGTAAATGCAGCCGAACGTGCTGGTCTCGTCGAGTTTGCTGAACACCAGCCCAGACGGGTTGAAAATCTTGAACCGCGTGATGATGTCGTAAAGCTCCTGATCGCGCGTGGTGGCGCTCATGATCAGAATCGGGCGCACGGCCGCGCATTCCGACAACAAGGTCTTCATCTGGCTCAGGCTTTCGCTGTCGCGCTGGGAGCGCCCGCTGGTATCTATTAGTACTAGGTCCAATGGCTTGAACTCGGTCAGTGCCCGGTCCAGCTCAGCTGCCGTCGAAGCCTGCCGAAACGGCACGTTCAAAATCTTGGCGTACGTGGCCAGCTGGTCCAGTGCCGCGACTTTATAGGAGTCCACGTTGATCAGGCCCACCCGCAAGTTCTTGTTTAGGATGGCTTGGCTGGCCAGCTTCGCGATGGTCGTCGTTTTTCCCACACCCGTGGGCCCGATGAACGCGAACACCCTGCGTTCGCCGCCAGCCTTGAAATCGAGCGGGTTGTCGATCTTGACGTTGTTCATCATCTCAACAGCCAGCGCCTCGTTGATCGCCTCGGAGCTTGTCAACTTTTCGCGCGAAAGGTTAAAGGCGACCTGCTTGATCAGCGGCGTCGCGTAGCGCTTGTCGATGCCGTTGCGCAGCAGACTATTGTATTCGGCCTGCACCTCTTCACTCGAGACTTCGGGCAGCTTGGCGTCGGAAATC
>JACQAW010000033.1 GCA_016194725.1 Deltaproteobacteria bacterium | reverse complement strand
CAGAAACAGCGTGCCGCCGTTAGCGAGGTCGAACTTGCCTCGCTTGAGGGCCGTGGCACCGGTCAAAGAGCCTTTTTCGTGACCGAAAAGCTCGCTTTCGATGAGTTCCTCGGGAATTGCCGCGCAGTTGACCTCGATGAAAGGTTTATCGAAACGACCCGAAAGCGCGTGGACCGAATGCGCGACCACTTCCTTGCCCGTGCCGTTTTCGCCGGTAATGAGAACCCACGAGTTGGTCGAGGCCACGCGCCGAATGGCCTGTTTGAGCTGTTGCATTGCCGGACTTTCGCCCACCATGACCTTGGATTTTGCAACGCGCGACCGCAGGCTTTGATTCTCACGCGACAGGTCGCGCAGCTGAAAGGCATTTTGGAGAGTCACGATGAGCTTATCGAGCGAAAGCGGTTTTTCGATGAAATCATAGGCCCCGAGCTTCGTGGCCTTTACCGCCGTTTCGATCGTGCCATGGCCGGACATGATAACCACGATGGCATCCGGATAGATCGACTTTATGCGGCCCAGGATATCCAGGCCCTCTTGTTGCCGTTCGCCATTGGGACCCGTCATCCATACGTCGAGCAGGATGACATCGGGCAGCTCGCGCGCGAGGGCCTCAAGAGCCGCAGCGCCATCGGCTACCGCCACGACCTTGTAACCCTCGTCGCCAAGGACGCCTACGATACTGGAGCGAACCGAGGCTTCGTCATCCACCACAAGTACGGATCTAGCCATTCATCACACATTGCCAACTATGGGTGGCTGCCCGACCTGGGCGCCCAGCTGGCCGATTTCCTTTCCGCGAATGTATTCGTTGTCTAACAAGTTGATGGGCAGTTCAATCGTGAATTTCGTGCCTTCACCGGGACTGCTTTGCACCCGGATGAAGCCTTGGTGATCGCTGACGATGCGCTTTACGATGGCCAGCCCCAGCCCGGTGCCATTCGATTTAGTCGAAAAATAGGGTTCGAAAAGGCGGCTGCGCACAGTATCGATCATGCCGGGCCCGTTGTCTTCGAGCTCGACCGCCGCGATTCTGAGCATCTCGTTGTAATGCGTGCGCAAGGTGATCTTCTTGGGCAGGTTCATTTTTGCACCTATGCCGTTTTCAAGCGCGGCGACGGCGTTGTCGAGCAGGTTGATCATGACACGCTTGATCTGGTCACGATCGAGATCGATTAGCGGTAACCGCGGTTCGGGCGTGAATACGAAAGCGATCGAGCGGTGCGCCTCTTCGTAAAGCACGATGGTTTCGCGCAGGGCCTCGTTGATGTTTTGCGGAGTCGGGTTGGACTGCGGAAAACGCGCGAACTGCGAGAACTCGTTCACCATGTCGCGCAGCTCGTCGACCCCCTTGATGATCGTATCGGTGCACTCGCGAAAAACAGCGGCCTCGGCGGTATGGTGCGAGGCGAATTTTTTCTGCAGACGCTGGGCGGAGAGCTTGATGGGCGTGAGAGGATTCTTGATCTCGTGGGCGATGCGACGCGCGACTTCGCGCCAGGCGGCTTCGCGCTGCCCTTTGGAAAGGTGGCTCATGTCGTCGACGACGAAGACCACGCCGCCGCCGAATGGCGAAGCGGTTACCATGAGCTCGAAGAAAGCCTCTTCGTTGCCGTGGGTGAACTGCTTTTGAATGGGACGCAAGGTGCCGTCTTCAATACGGGCCACGGCCTGGGTAAAAAGACCTGGCAGCGGAAATAAGGTCGCATCAAAGGCCTCGTCGATTTTGCGCCCGACCAACTGATCGGCGCTATGACCCAGAAGCCGGCCGGCAGACTCGTTAACGGTAACGATGACTCCGGTGGCGCTTACCGACAGAACACCGGCTCCGACGTTATTGAGAATCGCCTCGACGTAGGCGCTTTTTTCGGCAAGCGCGCGATTGGTGGCCTCGAGCTCGACACGGTGACGCTTGAGCTCGGCGGTCATGTTGTTGAACGATCCCGTGAGCGTCGCGATTTCGTCGTCGCCCGGATTAATGACCTCGAAGTCGAGATTGCCTTCACGGATGCGCTGCGTGGCCGTGACCAGGCGTTCGAGAGGTACGGTAAGCTCACGAGCGAGGTACAGGCCGATCCAGATGCTGACGAAGATGATGAGCAGGGTCATCATGATGAGAATGATGAAGTAGGTCGACTTCATCGGATACTTCAGGGGATTGACGTCACGGTAATCCTGGAACACCGATGAGATCTCGTCGACCTTGTTGACGATGCTGACCGGGATTACAAAAGTTACGGCGACGGCGCCGTAGACCTTGCCCGAGCGGCGCTCCATGACCGGCGCCACCGCACGGATGAGATCGGAGCCGGCCATGTGCTGGACCAGGCTTACCGTTTCGCCGGCAAACGCCTTGTTGAGAATATCCAGTGGCAGTCTTGGCAGCGAATGCTCGGCATCGGGCTGGGTGGCAGCCAGTACGCGTTCATCGAGCGGATCAGTATAAACTTCGATGCCATCGACGGTGGGCAGCTCGATATTGCGCAACACGTATTTTTTCAGCACGGGCCCGCGCAGAGCACCCAAGCCGTAGCGTTCGCGCAGCTCGCCGGCAAACTGCGATGCCATATGCTGGGCGATGCGATTCGTGTTTTTGTAATAAATCTGCGTGATATCGAGCGTGGCCTGAAGCGTGTTCTGCACCTTGATGCTGAACCACTTGTCGAAGCTGGAGTTGATATAGAGCGACGAAATCAGGAAAATGATGACCGTGGGGATAATCGTGAAGCTCAGGGGAACAGCTTGCCCATGTTGCGCAGGACCAGAAAAGCCAGCACCATGAGCAGGACGATGTTGAAATTGATGAGGCCGAAAAAGAAAATCGAGTTCACGAAGGGCAGGCGGTTCGACAGATTCGAAAGTCGAATTTCGAAATACGTCGTCAAAACGAAAAGAGCCGCGACACCGAGTATCAGTAATTTTTCGCGATGCCGTTTGGCAGCTTCACGCGGGTCCAGCGCATCATGCAGTTTTCTATTGGTCTCGGCCAAGCGTTCCCCTTTTACACACAGCAACATCACCATTCCTGGCTCAATGCCGGCGCCCAACAATATATACCAAGACCCGCGCAAAATGCTAAGGTATAGTTAAGCATATGATATTATTTACTATTTTCCGGCGATGAGCTGTTGTGCTTCTTCAAATTCCGGATCGATCTCAAGGGCTTTATAGAGTTCGGCCAGACCTTCCTGCTGCATGCCTTTGATGAGCAGCAGCCGGCCGAGTTGAAAATGCAGTTTTTCGCTCAGAACGCAGTTTCTCAAACCCTCGCGCAAGACCGTGATTGCCTGGTCGGCTGTTTTCGCATCCTCAAAGGTGAGTGCCAGCTCGACATACGCTTCGTCGTATTGAGGATTGAGCACCAGGGCTTTTCGAAAAAGTGCCAGCGACTTGTGAATGGCTTTTTCGGTTCCCAGATTTCTGAGCGCTACGCCCATGCCCACCAAAGCGCGCACATTTTGGGCATCCGAATCGAGTACTCCCTGGAACAGCTTGATCGCACCTTCGAACTTGGAGAGCACCAGACACTCCTCGCCCTGCGTAAGATCACGCTCAATCAAGGCCTGGGCCTTGGCTTTTTCGGTAACTTGTTCGACTTTTTTTCGAAGATCGTCGATTCGAAACGGCTTCAGGAGATAGTTATCGACGTCGGCGTGAAGAGCCTGTTCGACCTTCATGCGTTCCACGGAAGTTTGCGAGGTGACCATGATGAACGGCGTCGGGCCGAGTACCGCATCGCCGCGAATGCGTCTTAAGAGATCTATGCCGGCCATCTTGGGCATTTCCCAGTCGCTGATAACGAAGGCGATTTCGTTGACGTGGAGTTGCAGGGCGGCGAAGCCCTCGCTGCCATCGCCAGCTTCGAATATCGGGACAAAATTCAACGCCTTCAGGTATTCGACGATCATTTCCCGGGTAGCCTTTTCGTCATCGACGACGAGCACTCCAGTGCGTCCCCGCAAATTAGCCATGGCAATGGCTTGGCCGATTTTTTCGCGCAGCACGTTTGAGCGGAATGGCTTCATGATGTAGCCATCGACCTTAAGCGCCGCTGCGTTTTCAACTTTCGAACGCTCCTGACTGACTGGGCTGGTGACCATGATAAAAGGAATGTGCTTGAACCGTGGATCGAGCTTCAAGGCCTTGAGTAGCTGCAGGCCGTCGGCATCTGGCATGGCCCAGTCGGATACGACAAGGTCGATGGGCTCAGCCTCGAGAATTTCCATCGCCTGCAACCCGTTGGCTGCCTGGAGCACGCGTTTGTAGCCAAACGACTCCAAATAATCGACGACCGTCTGTCGGGCTCCCGGATCGTCGTCGACCACGAGAAAGACGCGACCGGGGTTGACCGAGCCGCCCGAGCGCGACAACGCCGCCTTTGCGCGCGCGATAAGTGACTTGAAACGGCTCATTTCGTCACCGGCAATCGGATTTCAAATTTCGTTCCCGTGCCGACCGCGCTCTGGACTGAAATTTTTCCGCCATTGGATTCGATGAGCTGGCGCGAAATCGAGAGCCCCAGCCCGCTGCCTTTGTCGCCCTTGGTTGTGAACGCGTAATCAAAAATCAAAGGCAGAACATCAGCTGGAATACCGCACCCCGAGTCGCTTATCCACGTCAGAACCGAGTCGCCGTCGTCGCGGCAGCCAATTTCGATTTTACCGCCCTTTGGCGTGGCATGCAGCGAATTGATCAGGAGATTCATGAAGACTTGTTGCAGCTCGCCGGCGTTGGCCGTTACCGATGCGCAGACCGAAGTCTGGTCCACGCATGTGACCGAGTGAGTGACAAACTCATGGCTGACCAGCGCCAGGGTATCCTTGATGACCTTGCTGAGCTCGATTTTGGATCTCGCGCTGGCGGTGCGCGAGAAAGCCTGCAGATTCCTGACAATGACCGCGGCACTTTCGGCAGCCGCGATGAGCACATTGACGTGGGCGTGCACTTTCGCGATGTCACTTTCGTGCAAAGCGAGGTCGGATTTGCCAACGATGCGCTGAAGAATATTTCCGAATTCGTGGCCCACCCCTCGCGCCACCTGTCCGATTGCCGCGAATCTCTCGGACTGCACGAGCTGCTTCTGAGTGGCCGTCAGCTGCGCAATCGCTTCTTCGAGGGTTTTGAGCCTATTCCAGGCTGCCACCATTTGCCGTGCTTTTTGCACGATTTCGCCTTGGGTAAAAGGCTTGCTGAGATAATCCCACTGATCCTTGAAGCGCGGCCCAAAAATATTCCCGATGTCCTGGACGGAGCGATCCTGGTAAGCCGTGACGATCGTGCAATGCATGCCGGGGTCGAGCTTCCAGATTTCCTGGATCGTCTGAATGCCGTCGAGACCGCCGCCCATCTTGACGTCAAAAAAACCGGCTGCGACGTGCCGACCCGCGGCGAGCTCGCCTTTCATTAGAGTGAGCGCCTCCTGGCCGCTGTGCGCACGCAGGATTACGTATTCGTCGGTTGCGGAATCGACGGCCGCGGAAGCCGTCGGCTGACCTCGCGAAGAACGCTTGGTGGTTCCCACAGGAGCCGGCGCGAGAAAGTCGACATACGCCTGGACGATATTGGTTTCATCATCGACGCAGATAATTCTATTGTTCGACTCAGGCTTCTTGCTCATGGGTCTCCGGCAGAACGATTAGAAACACGGTCTCAACTCCCTCAACACTCTTTTCAACAATAATCTCACCATCCAGCGCGCGAATAAAGCGTCTTGCTATCGAAAGTCCCAGGCCGGTACCTTCTTCGGCGGACTTGGTAGTGAAAGAGGCATCAAACACGCGGGTCCAATTTTCCTTCACAATTCCCGGACCATTGTCACAGAGGCGGATTTGCACCTGACGTGAAGCGGACTGCACTGTAACGGCTGTTTCAATCCAGACTTTGGCGGGACTGCCGACCGACTTACCCGCCGCTCTCGCATCTTCGATGGCCTGCATGGAGTTACGGATCAGATTGCTGAATACCTGAATGAGCTCGTCAGAGTCGGCTAGCACGCTGACCGATTCGCCCGCGAAAGACGTCCCGACCTCGATGCCGCTTTTGCGAAGCACGTCGGTCATGGTGGCCAGGGTGTCAGTAAGAACTTTGTGAATCGAAACGAGCCGTCGATTGCCCGAAACCCGGGTGAGCTGGCGCATGCCGTTGACGATCTTGCTGATGCGGCCCGATTCGGTGAGCAGAAACTCGAGATCGCCGCGACGAACATCGAGGCGGCCGCCAAGGTCGGAGGCGACGGCATTCAGGTTCAGGATGTCCTCTTCGAGCAGAGTTTTTCCGGGATGAGCGGTACTGGGTGCCACGAGGCTGCGGACCAGAGCGGAAACCCCCCCTGCCGTGAGCTCTTTTAGCCAGGCAGCGGCTATTTCGGCCAGCAGATTGGTGTCTTCGAGGTCGGCCTTGACGTTCAGGGTTTGCATTTTTTCGAGCCGGGCCGTGACGTTGGTGAGCGGGTTTAAAACCTCGTGAGCCGCGCGCCCCGCGATTTCGCCCACGCTGGCCAGACGGGTCGTGCGCACCAGCGCCTCTTGCGCCTCTTTGATGGCGACATTCTGGGCCTCGAGGCGGGCGGTGCGATCGACGACTTTCTTTTCGAGGTCACGGCTGTATTCCTCGATGCGGTCGCGTGAAACGCGCAGGTCGGTGGTCATGAGGTTGAAAGAGGAAGCGAGTGTGGCCAGCTCATCGCGCGAAGAGACATGAATGAGGCTGTTGAAGTCACCCTTCGCGATGCGATGGGTGGCATCGAGCATCGTGTGAATGGGCTTGGTTAGCGCATGGGAAAAAAACAGCGCGACCAGAAATGCCGCGGTGACCACCATAAGGGCAAACAGGAGCGACTTGCGGATGAGCCGCTCGGCAGCCGCGAAAACTTCGCCGGTCTCGACGCGGGATGCGACCAGCACACCGGCGAGTCCCGTCTGAAAATAGGAGCCGAGATAGGATTTTCCGCCGTCATCGAAGCGATGCACTTCGGAACGAACTTTGGAACCCAGGCCCGCACGCACCAGCGGATCACTTGAGACGTCGGGATTCGCAAGAACCTGTGCCTGATCGGAGCTGGCCAACAGATGCCCGGCCGAGTCGACGACATAGGCGCGCGCGATGCCACCGGTGCCCGTGGCCTCGAGCATGCGATCAAGGCGCACGTCGGCGTAGATAACCGTTTTCGCTTCCGCCGCCCCCGTATCGAGCACCGTGGCGATGGTCATCAGCGGCGGGCTTTTTTCCTCGTCGAGCGTCGCATTTCTGACCCACAGTCCCTGGGCAATGACTTGGTCGAAGGGGATGGGAATTACCTCGCGCAGGTGATCGAGATAGGCAGAATCTTTATGGTAGAGATCGAGGTAAACAGGCCAGACCTTCGTAAAGGTCCGGACTGGGGCGGCGGAACCGAGCGGCTTCTGAAGCACGGCAACCCTGACGATCTCGTCCTCATCGGCAAACGCCGTGGAAAAACTTGCCGCCTCGGCGGTCTGCGGCTGCGTCGAGGCCACGCTTGAGAAGGCGGCGATGAGCTTTAGCTTGTCCAGAATGCGTTTGAGGTCGGCACGAACATCCGAGGCAAGGGTGCGGACGTTGTTTTGGTTGAACTCGTAAACAAGCACCGTTTTGTCTTCGTAGAAGACCCGCGACGCGAGGTAAAGATAGGCCGCCACGGCTGCGATAACCATGGCACTGAGGACGGCCAAAATCTTGTATCGGATTGGAAATTTGAGCCTATATGCCATACAATATATATGAGCTTTTATCAGTATGGCACATTGTCCATGTCGCGCAAGAGCGAGCAAGGTGCCAGTGATGATCCTATGGAAGGGATTAGAGCGTTATGGAAGCGGCGGAGGCCGCGGTTGGTTTTGAGCAGCAGCCCATGAAATCGCGGCTGTGGTTACCTGCGCTAGTAGCATCGCTGCTACTGTGCATGGAGATCTACGCCCTGTTTTTCGATATCGGAAGCCAGTCCAAGCTTAAGACGAGCACCCTGCCCCTGATCGCCACCTTCCAGCAGGGCATCAACGAGGTCCGTGATCGCCAAGGCGGCACGATTACGTGGCATGTGCCGTTGACGGGACAGGAGCTGCGCGAGCAGGACGCGATTCTGACGATGGCGCGGGCCCAGGCGCTGGTGCGCTTCACCGACGGCGCCGAGCTCAACATCGAGCCTGACAGCCTGGTTGTTCTCGAGAAATCGCCGACCGAGGAATCGCAACGCCTCCATAAAATCGTAGTCAGGCTGGTGCAAGGCTCGCTGACGAAACAAACCGCCGGCACGCAACCCATGAGCGTCGATCTGGCCGGCTCGCACGTCGAGGATGCCACAGGCCTCGCCTTGTTCCACTTACGACGAAACGGCGGACAAATCGATATCGAGGTTGATCAGGGCACGGTCAAGGTGGGCGAAGCCGCCGAGGCCAAAATCGTGGACTCGACCCAAAAAGCCACCATTCGCGAGGGCAAGGTGGAAGTGCAAACGCTTCCAGTGCGCTTCACCGACCTTAAACCAGCGGGTGGCGCCCGAATTGGACGTGACAGGAGGGACGAGCGAATCACGCTGGAGTGGAACCAGATCACGGATGGATATGCGCCGGATTTCGAACCTGTCGTCGTTGTTTCCCGGCAGCCTGACCTTAGCGACGCGACTGAAGCTGAGATCAAAGATAACAAGGACGGCCATCTGCGTGCCCAGTTCGAGGCCTCCGAGGACGGACCGCGCTTCTGGCAGGTTCGGGCGAAAAACGGCTCAGTGAAAAGCAAGATCGGGACGCTGTTCACGGTTACGCGCACCACGCCTGAGGTCACCACGCCCGATGACGAGCACGAAGCCGTCGTGGATCAGCCCATCTCGTTTGGCTGGCAACCGCTGGGCGCGATTGTGACGCTTGAGACCTCGGCGACTGAAGATTTCGCTGATTCCAAACGGCTTGCGCCACAGCCCGGCGAGCACGAGGTAAAAGCCAGCTTCCCCGCCGCTCAGAAACTTTACTGGCGTCTGCGTGCCGATTACGGGCCCGGGGTGGGTATGGCTCCGCCGACCGAAACCCGCGAGCTCACGATCAAAGCCAGACCGACGCTGAAGGCTCCGGGAAAATTCAAATCCAAGATTCGAACGCAGACTTCGCAGCTGGAACGGTTTCTCGAAGAGCTTGCTGGCATTTTTTGGTTCAACTCTGCTATGGCTGACGAAATCGTCCCCCGCTCTCAAAAGATCGCAGTCGAGCTGGAATGGGAAAACATCGAGGGTGCCGAGCAGTACCGTCTGCAGATTGCCATGGATTCCGATTTCAAGGACATCGTGCTCGATCGAAAGCTCCAGAAGCCGGAGTTCGTCTACAAGACCAGGCAAACCGCCCGGGAGCAGAAGCTCTATTACCGCGTGGCCAGCATTGACCCCCAGGGAAATCAGGGAGAATTCAGCGATGCGCAGGAGCTTGAAATCGAAGCACTGCCCGAACCCGCCAAAAAAACCGTGGCAAAAGCGCCGCCGAAGCCGCCAAAATCGCCCGAGCCGCTCAAGCCCCCCGAAGTCAAACCCGTCTTGCTTACCGAAGACCAGCGTCGGGACCGCGAACGTTTTCATCTGTCACTGCAGCTCGGAGCCGCGTACCATTCCCGCTCGTTCACCAGCCTGACTCGTCCCACCACCAGCGTGGGCGCCGGCATGATACCGGCCTACGGCGGCCTGGAGCTGGCCCATCGGCTGGGAAGCGCGGCCCTGGAGGCTGACGATGGGCACGGCGTATCACTGGCCGTCGGCGCAGCGCTGCTGGCCGAGCAGGCGGAGCCCACCACGGCGGGAATCGTCGTCGAGAAATTTCCGATTCCGCTGCTGCGCGCCTGGGTGCTGCTCGAAAAAGAAGTTTGGGGAGCGTTCGGAGGCGTCGGCTTGTACGGAAGCACTTCACAGAAATTTTCATGGAATGGCCGGCATGCGGTAAACGAACGGGTCATGGTGCTGGGTGTGGCCGGCATGCTGACGAGCTCCCAGGTACTGCCACGTGCCTGGCATTGGCGCACGCAGCTGGGACTGGTCGGCTCGGGCGC
>JACQAW010000252.1 GCA_016194725.1 Deltaproteobacteria bacterium | reverse complement strand
GATCGGTTCTTCGCAGTCTTCGCAGGTACCGAAAGTACCATCGTCAATTTTTGCGAGAGCGTCGTCAATTTTTGCAAGCAGCAGCCGTTCGCGGTCACGCAGCTTAAAGGCCAGCGTTTGGCTTACTTCCGACGCCGCCAGGTCAGTTTCGTCTGGCAAATCGTCAACGTCGACCTTGATGTCGTCGAGATTCTTACGGCTATTGTTCATGATCTTTTGCTTCTCTTCCAGCAGCAGTTTCTTGAACTTGTTCATCGATTTTGATTCCATGTGCAACCCCCCCAGTCCATAGGAAATAACCCGCACCTGATTGAACAGTGTAGCAGTCGTACCTACAGACACAAATTTTTTTTTGGGTCTTTCTTTAATGAGCGTTTTGGCGGCGTCAATGTTTTGACTTTGACGTGCTCTAGACAAGACTTACGGCAGATTCGAGGAAAAACTTTAGCGACGAGCCAGATTTTGCCGTTGCGGCTGTGGCGTTGGCTTATTTTTAAGCAGGACGACCATGGGCTGAAATTGCCCTATTTTGACTTCGTCCTCTTCCTGTTCGGCAACCGCCACGGGAACACAGGCGGCTTCGACGACGACTTCGTTCTTTTCGGCCACTACCCCCAATAGAGCATCAAGCTGAGCGCGGCAGACCTTTTCATTCTCGAAGATGCTGGCAACTGCCGTCATCGCGCTCATAGGGATATCCGATTCTGCTTCGAACGCCGGCGCGAAGGCTTCAATCTCACCCTGAACCTCTTCGCACTCGGTTGCTTTGGTCAGGCGTAGGCCCAGTTTTGCCAGGCGTCTATTGAAGGCTGGCAACTGGCTCGTGCATTCCCGCTCAGTGCGATATATGCCGGTGCCCTTTACGGCATGAGTACCGGCGGCTTTCGCCTGCGTCACGGGAATTGATAAGATTGTGGCTGCAGCTACAGCGATCCATCTCAACTTGCTAAACATAACGGGAAGATGAAATTGCAACCAGGGCGCCAGAATTTAAGCACCTGTTTGCTCAGTGATTTCAAGGGGATTGTAGGTGGCTTCCGCGAATTGCCACTACGATTGTCTTGTTATTGGACAGTTCCGATTCTAAACTGGGATTCACCTATATGAAGAACCCCATCACTGACGTCGTTATTCTGGCCGCGGGTCTTGGGACCCGCATGAAGTCTGATACCCCCAAGGTTCTACATCGCGTATGCGGGCAGCCAATGCTTGCAATACTGATGGAAGAACTCGATCGTGCAATCGATCCGCGTTCCGGTGCCCACTTCAATGTCGTAATCGGGCATGGACGAGATGAGGTCTCCGAGATGGTGCGTGGGCTTCAGAAAAGCGGACGCATCAAAGCGCCAGTCGTATTCACTGTTCAGGCCGAACAATTGGGAACCGGTCACGCGGTGAAATTGGCGCTTGAGCATCCGAGCAAGGCTTCACAGGTGGCCGTATTCAACGGGGATCTGCCGCTTTTTGGCGCCGACTGTTTCAGTAAATTTCTCGAGGCCCACGCGGCGGCGCGGAGCTCGGCTTCTCTGGCATCGACAACAATCGCTGATGCGGGCCAATACGGGCGAGTACTGCGCAAAGGCATGACTTTTACCGGAGTGGTTGAATTCAAGGATGCGTCGGCCGCTCAGCGGCGTATTCGGGAATACAATGGCGGGGTATATATCTTTGATCTTAAAACCCTGGTGAATGCCCTGGGCAAAATGAAGAATAAGAACGCGGCCCGGGAATTTTATCTTCCCGATGTATTCGAGATGGCCCGCAAGCTCAAGAAAAATATCTTAGCCTATCACTTCGACAATCCCACAGTGCTGGGCGGCGTGAACAATATGCGGGAACTGGCGCAGGCGCAGTCTGCCCTATACCGCCGTTCGGCGGAACAACTTATGGAAGATGGTGTTTTCATTCATGATCCCCAGCACACCTATCTTGGACCAAAGGTACGTGCAGGGCGAGGCTGCGTGATTGGACCTTTTACTTCGATTCACGGAGAAACGGTGTTGGGGGACCGTGTTCGCATCGGTGCTCATTGTGAGCTCTCGGATGTGCAGATCGGCAACGGCACGGTCGTACGAAATTCGACGGTGGCTGAAAAATCGGTGTTCGGAAAAGATTGCTCGGTGGGGCCGATGGCACATTTCAGGCCCGGGACTAGGTTGGCAGATAATGTCAAAATAGGCAATTTTGTGGAGTTAAAAGAGACAAGCATTGGCAGTAACACTGCTGTATCTCATTTGAGTTATCTGGGAGATGCCGAAGTTGGGTCGGGCGTGAATGTCGGCTGCGGCTTTGTGACCTGCAACTACGACGGGGTCGTTCGTGACGGTCGACGCAAGCATCGCAGTGTGATTCGCGACAACGTATTCATTGGCAGCGATTGTCAGGTAGTGGCACCAATTGAAATCGCTTCCGGCTCTTTTATCGCTTCGGGTTCGACGGTAACTGATACGGTGAAAGAGGAAGACTCGCTTGTCGTGGCTCGCACCCGGCAGGTTACCAAATCGGGATACGCGAAAAAGTACCGGAAATAACGTCGACCAAGTTAGTCATCAGAGTTGCGAATTTCGCTGATTAGCTTCGTGATGAATGCATTCTGTTCTTCGTCGTCGTTAGCCATGCGAACCCCAACTCGAAAGAACGACGTTGAACCCTCGCCATCTTTGATTATTCGATTCGCGGAAGGCAGGGGATTTATCCAGATTACCCGACCGCTCAACTGGCGCTCGTGTTGTGTCATTGGGTGTAAAATGACCAGCACCTTGGTGCCGCTGGTTATCGAAGAGTCCATTATGATCCCGAGCCCTTCATCTCCGATATCGGTTAGTATGCCTATTGAAGGGCGTCCGCCCTCTTTCCACGATGTCAGGGTGTGCACCAATACCGGATAGCGCGTATATATGCATCTGCGTTTTGTCTTGCGACGATTGGGTTGAGTTCCGCGTTTCTTGCTCGATACGACGGTGCTCATGCGAATTAGCCTTGAAGAGCTTTCAATAAAGCAGTTATGAAATCCTGCTGTTCCTGATCTGCGTCGCTGGCAAAATGAAGTCCGTTTCGCCAGAAGTTATTGGTTGCTTTGATGATCCGGTTAGCACTCGGCAAAAGATTGCCCCAAATTGCGGTCATTGATAATTCGCGGTCGAATTCAGCCCTAGATTGCAGAATGATTTTGACCCTGGAGCCTGCGGGTATGTGGAATGAAGTTATTATGCCGGCGCCGGCCTTGCTCAGGTCTGTGATGACGCCAGCGACAGGTTCCTCGCCCTTTTCGTGCATCGATTCCGTAAGAACGAGTACCGGATAGCGCATGTAGACGATGTCGCGTCTTGACTTGCGGCGCTCGATCTTCGGAGTGCTTCGCTTTTGTGTGGTTGGTCCAGCCTCTGTGCTCACGATCTACCTTGGCCTTTCTGTCCCTATTTTATGAATAATGATTGAAGCAAATATGAAGGACTTAAGTGATTGTTATTTAAGGTAAAAAAATACATAACCCGGGGGTGTTCTCGCGGGAATGCATGTTTCTAGAGGTAAAAGATTCGGAGAGTATCTATTTTTCGCAGAACCCGTGCGATTTCTTGCCTACTCTGCAGCCTAGTCTGGGCGCGCGGGCGTCGTTAGGGCGAGAAACCTCGCTATATCCGCGACCGTGGAATAAAATTTTCCCATGTTCATCGCGATTTTCGTCGGGATGCTTTCGGGTGTCATTGGCACCGGATGCTGGCTGGTCATTCAGCTGATTCTGAATATGCCCGGAATCTATGGGCAGCTTGGAAATAGCTGGTATCTCGTACCGCCTGCTTTGGGAATCGCGGCGGCAATTCTGCATACCCTTGCTCGCTCACTTCAATCCCGCGGGGTCAGCGACCGCTCGATACACCATGCGCGTCTTGAGAAAAGACAGGCTTTGGCGGACGTTTTCGAAAGTTATCACTTCGGTATTTTCATTTTGCATCCGCTGAACTGGCTGGCGCGTGGAACTGTCTCGCTGCTAAATGCCTTTCTGGGGGGCACGTTTGGCCTCGAGGGTGGGGTGCTCGAACTGACTTTTGCGACCTTGCCGTTGCTCTCACGGTATGTACGCCTGTTTATCGAGGAAAAACAAACTTTCGTCATCTGCACAATCGCGGCCTCGGTAAGTGTGGCGTTAGGCGCTCCCTTCAGCGGCGGATTGCTTGCGATCGAGTTGGTCCATGTGCTTGAGCAGCGAGTTCGGGCTGGGGCGGTGTTGGCGGCATTAACTGCATACGGTACGGCGATGTTGTTTCAAAGCATGATTCTTTCGGGACTTTTCGCAGACACTTCGATTGAGCGATTGAATGTTTTGGGGGCGCTTTTTGCGGGCTTGCGTCCATTGAATCTGGAGATCTTTCAATGGGCACTTTTAAGCCTGGGGGCCCTTTGTGTCGGAGTAGGCTCTGCCCTGATGGTTGCGGTGACCACTCGCACTCTTGACCGGGGAACCGATTTTTTCAGCCGGTTTTTCGGGTCTAGATTTCAACTTGGCATGATTGTCACGGGCGTGCTTATGGGGGTAACCGTCTGGTTCGTGCCGGAGTCTTTTGTCGAGCCATGGCGTGCGTGGGAAGAGCTGGCGTGGCTGCGAATTTCCTCTGCCAAAGCGGTGACTGTCATGGCTACGGAATGGGTTTTACTCGTTCTCGCATTTTCGGGTTGGGGTTCATCGGGAATGTTTTCGCCAATACTATTGCTCGGCGCGCTTCTGGGTTATGGCGTTGGAAATGCAATTGGTGCCACCTGGACTCTGCCGTTGGCCATTGCAGGGGCTGCTTCAGCGTTGGCTGCGATGTTTCGGGTTCCAATCGCGGCTGCTGCCCTTGTTTTGGAAGTTGGGCATGATGGGCCGATGTGGTGGCTGGCGACTTTGGCAGTGTTGTCCTCGACGCTGGTTTGTCGAGGCTTGAAGGTCAAAGCTTTTCACGAGTTGCTGCTCGAACGCACCGGGCTACGGTTACTGGGCGGGCGGGCGATCAATCTTTTGGCGAATCTCAAAACTGATGAGGCAATGTTTGATGACATTCAGACTATTATGGATAACGCCGGGATTCAGGAAATGCGCGATGCCGCGGCTGCATCGAAGCATAACTTTCTGGGAGTGGTTTCGCCAGATGGCACCTATCGTGGGTTACTTTCGCTTGAACAGCTCCCGGGTCGCGTCAGACACGTTTTGCGAGCTGATGCCAAGCCATCAGACATTCTCGCGGTAGAACGTGTAGTTGAAATACGTGATCTGATCGACACCTTCACTCCAACAGTCGGTCCCGGCGACAGTCTCGAGAAAGCACTGGCTCTGCTTCAAGATTCACCGTGCGTCGCGGTTGTCGATGAAACGCGAAAACTTTGCGGATTTATTTTTGAATCCGCCATTGCCGGCGTGTACAAGCGTGAGATTGCGAGCACGGTCATTCGAACCTCGTGACGCGCCGCACGCATCACTGCTTTTGGTGACATTAGCCTCTTTCCGGGGTCCTTTATTTGTGGTTAAACTCGCCCCTTATGTCACACACCGAAGATTCGACACCTGCCTCTAATCTGCCGTCCATTGCCCCTGAGTTACGCGATTTGAATGAACGGCAGCGTGCTGGTGTCGAAGCCACACACGGTCCGGTGCTGGTAATTGCCGGTGCTGGCAGCGGCAAAACGAAAATGTTGACCGCGCGTATCGTGCATTTGATGGGCAAATACCAGGTTGCGGCGCATAATATCCTGGCCGTGACTTTTACGAACAAAGCCGCTGGTGAAATGCGCGAGCGTGTCAGTCGGGCGATGGGCTTGCATCCTGATGCTCTCACGCCCCCGCCACCGTATTTCCGTGGCGCTATGCTGTCGCAGCCGACTATCGGCACTTTTCATTCTATCTGCACCCGAATGCTTCGACGGGAGATTGATAGAACACCGTTCAAGCAGCAGTTTGTGATTTACGATGACAGTGATCAACTATCATTGATTAAAGATTGTTTCTCGCAGCTTAATCTTTCCGAGAAAACATTTTCGCCGAAGAGTTTTCAGCATGCAATCAATCAGGCAAAATGTTCGGCTCTCGAGCCACACGAGATCGAGCAGAACGAATTCAATCTTTACGCAAAAAATCTGGTTCGCGTTTACGACCTGTATCAGCGTGAGTTATTCAAGAACAACGCTATCGATTTCGGTGAGATCATAACGTTGACCTACCGCGTGTTGCGGGACAACGCTGATATCCTCTTAAAGTATCAACAACTTTATCAATTCATCCACGTCGATGAGTATCAGGATACGAATCGGGCGCAGTATCTTCTTGTGAAATTACTTGCAGCCGGGCATCGAAATCTGTGCGTGGTTGGTGACGAAGACCAGTCGATTTACAAATGGCGCGGTGCTGATATTCGGAACATCCTCGATTTTGAAAAGGACTATCAGGAAGCCAAAACCATCAAGCTTGAACAGAACTATCGTTCCACTCAAACGATTATCAACGCAAGCGCGCACGTGATTTCCAATAACTCGGCACGAAAGGCCAAGACGCTTTGGACCGACAATGAGGTCGGCGAACGCATTCGCCGTTTTCAAGTCAGCGACGACCGGGCCGAGTCGGAACTCGTTGTTGAACAGATGAAAGAGCAGTGTGCGTCGGCGGGCTATGCCTGGAGCGATGTCTCTATTTTTTACCGCACCAATGCCCAATCCCGCGTCTTTGAAGACGTGCTTCGCCGTGAGCGAATTCCGTATAAAATCGTCGGAGGCCTGCGATTCTATGACCGTAAGGAAATCAAAGACGTACTCGCTTATTTTCGAGTGCTCATCAACGGTAACGACTCCATCAGCTTCAAACGCATTATCAATGTGCCGCAGCGTTCCATTGGCCGGGCTACAGTGGAAAAAGTTGAAGAG
>JACQAW010000251.1 GCA_016194725.1 Deltaproteobacteria bacterium | reverse complement strand
GGAGTCAGGTTGGTGCCGATGAAAATTCCACCGGGAACCGCGCCATTGGGCCCGAAGAAGCTGAATCCCAGAACCACTCGGCCGGCCGAATCGTAAAACGTATAACCGATATTGATCGACGGAAAACTTCCGCCAATCGCATGAATGACGCCCGCGACACCTACGTAAAACTGGGTCTGGTCGCCAAAGTAGAAATGATAATCCACGCCACCCTGATTCAGAGTAGGCGAAGTCACGTCAACCACCGTGCCCGTCAACCACGCTGGAAACGGCGCGCCCGTTGGCAGCGTGCTGGTTTCCCTGAAGTCCACCCAGGTGCTTTTCAAAAACGCAGCGGTGTTCAAGTCCAGCTGCAGGCCAAAACCCTGAGCCGGGGTTTCGGGCACGAGAATGATTGATCCCACATTGTTCGGCAGCTGAAAGCTGCCAGCCAAACCCAGCCCGTATTTCTGGGTCAGTGCAGCTTCAAAGCCGATGACATTGGGCTGAGGAAACGAAAGGGTGAAATTTACGGGGCTCGGGCCTTGCTCGCAGCCGGTAATCGAAAGCGCTGCAAATGCCGTTGCCACTAGAGCGGGACATCTGGACCATAATTGGTGAGTCATGACAGTTCTCCTGACTGTTAATTTTTCTTAATACTAATCAAAGTTGATATAATCAGTCAATTTTTTAAACTTATGCTTAAGTTTCAAGGTATTGGGTGGTTAACTTCCGCCAAGATTGTAAAAATTTTCGGCGAACGGCTTTAGAACGTTTACTCCCTGTTCCACCGGGGAGTTTGGGTCAGACTGGGCGGTCTGACGCTGTTGCACCTAAGATGCATATTAGTCGCGTTCGCCCGGATGAAAAGACGGTAGGAAATCGCCGGGAATTAAGTGCCGGAAACGCCCGTATTCAGCTGCAGTCGGGCTGAAGCCCGTTTCCAATAGAGGTAAAAAGGCAGCCCTGAAAAGACAAGCAGCAGCCCCATGACACTTTTGATCGCGGGCTGCTGGCCTGCCCTGAAGGCCTGAATGTCGGTGACCAGCGTGACGATCAGAAAAATCGCCGACAGTAGAATGAAAAGTCCGGGAACAAAGGGATAGCCCGGCGTCTTGTACGGGCGTGCACGCGCGGGATGACGGTACCGAAGCACGAATACTCCGACAGCCATGAGAATGTAGAGCAGCCAGTTCACGAATACATACATGCTCGTGATCAGGTCAAACGATCCGCTCATCAAAAGCACGATGGACCACAATCCCTGATAAAGCAGCGCCAGATGCGGCGTATGGAAACGGGAATGCACCTCGCCGCAGCGTGGAGAAAACACCTGCCGGTGGGCCATCGCATAGTAAACGCGCGCATTCGTCAAAATAGTGGAATTCGAAGTGTCGGCTGACGACAAAATAATCAACGCCGCCACCAGCATCGCGCCACGATGCCCCATCACGGTCTCCATCATGGTCGCGGCAACCCGATCGTGGGGTGAAGCGCCCACGGCTTCGATGGGCAGCACATACAGGTAAGCCAGGTTGATGAGCAGGTACAGGCTGATGAAACCAAACGTGCCCAGCACGATGGCGCGCGGAATGGTCTTTGAAGGGTCGCGTACCTCACCCGCGATGTAGGCCACGTTGCCCCAGCCGTCGTAAGACCAGAAGGCCCCGGACATCGCCATGCCGATCGCGCCAATCAGGGCCCAGCCACCCAGCGCCACATGGCCTGGCGCGACTCCGGAAAAATGCGACACCGAGCCGCTGGCGCTGAAGGCCGCCAGTACCACGAAGAGAATCACCAATATCTTGGAAGAGGTTGAAACGCTTTGCACCAGCGCGCCCAGCTTCACGCCACGCATGTTCAGTGCGGTAAGCACCGCGATCAGCAGCGCTCCCGCCGTTTTGGTGCCCAGGTCGGCCAGCGGAAAAAAGGAGCCGATGAACGGAATCGTCACCGGCAACTTCTCGAGCTCAGGGCTCAAGCGCGGCAACGTCACGAACTCGCCCAGATAGTTGGCAAAAATAAATGCCAGCGCCGCGATGGCGCCCGAGCCTGCGATCATGAAGTTCGCCCAGCCATAAAGAAAGCCGATGCGCTCGCCGAAGATTTCGCGAAGGTAGGTATACAGGCCTCCTGTAACCGGCATCTGAGCCACGAGTTCACACTGGGTGAACGCGCCCAGCAAGGTCATCAGCCCCGTTATCAGCCAAACCAGCAGCAGCAACGGCGCGCTACCCAGGCCGCGCGCCATGTCGGCCGACACCACGAAGATGCCGGAACCCACCACAGAACCAATCACAATGGCCGAAACCGGAAATAAGGTCAGCGCGCGCTCAAGTTTTTTCATATGGCTCCCACCAGTGCCTCGAGCGACGGTTCTATTTCAACGACCTGCGAAGGTCGAGCAAGAATCGCGGCCAGCGACGGTGGAACTTCGATTTTTCTTCCGATCAGCGGTTCAATGATTGTGTCAAACTTCGCCGCGTGCGCCGTGGCCACGATGATCCAGCCTGGCTCGCGCAGCCCGCGCCGTACATGAGCGGCAACTGCCGTGTGCGGGCAGAACACCTCACCGTGCAAGGCGGCCTCGCGAATCGTGGCCGCAATAAGCGGGTCGGGCACCGCAGCGGTACAGGTATCGGCCTTCAAGTCATCCAGTGCAGGATAAAGACACAGCAGCCGTTCGATGTTCGATGGGTTACCCACGTCCATCGCATTCGCCAGGGTGGAAACCGTAGCCGCGGGCTTCCACACGCCCGAGGCAAAATAATCCGAGATGGGCCTGTTTGCGTTGGTGGCCAAGGCTACCCTGCCAACGGGAAAGCCCATCTTGAGCGCCCAAAGTGCAGCGACGGCATTGCCCAGATTGCCCGTGGGAACGACAAAACCCGCGGGCGAGCCGGGCGACATCCGCGCCGACCAAAGGCTTGCGGCCGCGTAATAAACGCTTTGCGGAAGCAGCCGTCCGATATTGATACTGTTGGCCGAAACCAGCGCCCTGGTTTTGCGCCAGGGCTCATCGGCAAACGCCTGCTTGACGACGCGCTGACAGTCGTCGAAGTCGCCGCGCACCGCGAATGCGCGCACATTGCCGCCCCAGGCGGTGAGTTGCTTTTCCTGGCGCGCCGATACCTTGCCTTTGGGAAAAAGAATGACTACCTCAAAACCGGGCCGCCCATGAAATGCCGCCGCAACCGCGCCACCGGTATCGCCGGAAGTCGCCACCAGCACCGTTCGCGTGCCCGGCGCGGGATGCCGCGACAGGCACGCCGCCAGAAATCGCGCGCCCACGTCCTTGAAAGCCGCGGTTGGCCCATGAAACAGCTCCAGCACCGAGGTATCGGACTGCAGTACCGCGTGTGGCAGCTTTCGAAGGGGAATGGGAAAAGTAAAAACCTCGCTGCAGATTGCATGAAGCTCGGCGGCAAGCGGATCGTTTTCGAAAAAGGGGGCCAGCAGCCTTTCGGCAATTTCTGAAAGGCCATTCAGCCCTTCGAAATCTTCCGGCTTGAAGCGTGGAAACCGCTCTGGCACGTACAGGCCACCATCGGGCGCCATACTTGCCGCCACGGCCCCGGAAAATGCCAACGCTGGCGAGCCCTTTCGCGTGCTGACGTATCTCATGCGATGACGCGCGCTCCATTCAAGGTAATCGGCGAAATCCACGCCTCGGCGCCCAAGCCGGCGCGCTTGAAAGCCCGCAGCACCTCGTCGCGCACCCGGCGCGCGATCAGCGGCGAATCAACCCAGGCGAATACACTGGGCCCTGAGCCGGAAATTGAAAATCCCAGCGCCCCGTTTTTCAGGGCCAGCCGTTTTGCCTGTTCAAAACCGGGAATCAGTTTCTTTCGCTGTGGCTCGATGACGACATCCTCCAGCGAGCGCCGAATCAACTCGATATCTCGCCCGATACAGCCCGTCAAAAACCCGGCCAGGTTTGACGACTGCCGCACATGACTTGCAAGCTTGACGTCGGGCTTCAAGATGGCGCGGGCGCGACGCGTGTTGATTTCCAGATGCGGATGCACCAGCACGCATAAAATTTTTGGCGATACGGGTATGGCCACCAGATCGGGCGGGTCCACGGAACGTATCAGGCAAAGCCCCCCGAAAAGGCAGGGCGCCACGTTATCGCCGTGAATGGACGCGCTGGCAGCTTTTTCGCCAATCAGCGCATAATGAAAAAGAGCCTCTTTCGGCAAGGGCGAATGCAGTAGCGCATTCGCGGCAACCAGCCCGCCCACAGCCGAGGCCGCGGAACCGCCCATTCCCGAGCCCATCGCAATGCCCTTGCGGATGCTGACCTCAAAGCCAAAGTCCGGCTTATGATCCTTGATAAAGGCCAACAGCCCGGCCGTCGCCGTGTTTCGGCGCGGGTCGGTCGGAAGAGTTCCCGCAATTCCGGTAACCTCGCCCACGACCACACGTGCTTTGCCCGGCAGTCGAGTGACCGTCACCTCATCACCCGCGCCTTCAATGGCATGCCCCAGAATATCAAAACCAACCGCCACATTCGCAACGGTGGCCGGCGCAAAAGCCGTGGCGCTTTTTTTCATAGCGGCGCACCCAGCGCGTACGAAAGGCGCAGCAGATCGGCAAACACCCCGCCAGCCGTAACCGCGGGGCCGGCGCCCGGGCCCTGTACGATGAGCGGCTGCATGTTGTAGCGAGTGGTGGTGAACGCGAAAATGTTGTTGCTGCCCCCGATCTGCGCGAAGGCGTGGTCTTTCGGATAGGTTTTCAGCCGTACCGCGGCTTTGCCGTTCGAATCGACGACGCCCACGTAGCGCAGCACCTGCCCTTTGGTGCGCGCGTCGGTAAGCAACGCCAACATCGCGGCATCGTGCGTGGGCAGCTTGGCCAGATACTCCTCGGCCGTTCCTTTTTGCAACGCCGCCGGCACCAGGCTTTCTATCTCGATATCGGAAATTTCGGTTTCCATTCCGATTTCGCGCGCCAGAATGACCAGCTTGCGGGCCACGTCCATTCCCGAAAGGTCGTCGCGCGGGTCGGGCTCGGTGTAGCCCTTGGCCTTGGCCTCTTTCACGATCTCCGAAAAAGGTTTCTCGCCGGTAAAGGAATTGAAGATGTACGACATCGTGCCCGACAACACGCCGTCGATCTGCAAGATCTTGTCACCCGTCTGAACCAGGTCGCGCAGCGTATTGATGATCGGCAGGCCGGCGCCCACGTTGGTCTCGTACAAAAAGTGGGCGTTCGCCGAGCGGGCTGATTCGCGCAGCTTGCGGTAAAACGCCAGCGACTGCGTGTTGGCTTTTTTGTTGGGCGTAATGACATGCACGCCGCTGGCGAGCCATTCGGGGTAATGCAAAAGCATCTCATCGCCGGCAGTGGCGTCGATAAGAACCGCATGCGGCAGATAGTCGGCGTTCACGTGTTCGACAAAACGTGAAAGGTCGCTCACCGTGGTGCTGGCCGCCAGGGCCTCGCGCCAGTTCTTGAGATCGATTTGCTGCTCGGCAGATCCGGTCAGAAGCATTTTTCCCGACTTCATGATGCCACGCACGCGGAAGTCGATGCGATATTCGCGGCGCAGGCGCTCAAGCTGGATATTAAGTTGATCCAGCAACGTTGCGCCGATCAACCCAGGACCGATGAGGCCCACCGAGATCGTCTGGTTCGAAAGATAGAACGCCGCGTGCGCGGCCCGCAGGGCTTTGCGGGCCTCGGTGCCCGAAACGACCACTGAAATATTTCTTTCCGATGACCCCTGCGCGATGGCGCGAATATTCACGCCGGCATGTCCCAACGCCCCGAAGAACCTTCCCGCTACGCCCGGGTGTTTGACCATGTTGTCGCCCACTGCTGCCAGGATGCTGCAGTCATCGGTAATGCCAATGGTTTGAATCTGCCCGTGGTGCAGCTCGGCGAAAAAGGCCTGCTCGACGGTTTTCCTGGTCAGTGCGGCCTGGCTTTGCGGCACGGCAAAGCAAATCGAATGCTCCGAGCTTGCCTGTGAAATCATGACCACCGATACGCCCACCTCGCGTAACGCGCCAAACAGCCGCTGGGCCACGCCCGGCACGCCGATCATGCCGGTGCCTTCGACGTTCACGAGCGCCATTTTATCGATCGCCGCGAAACCCTTTACCGTGGCCGACGACTTCGAACGCTCGTGAATCAAGGTTCCCGGCAGCTGCGGACTGAACGTATTGCGGATATAAATTGGAATCCTGCCCGAAATTGCCGGCGCCATCGTATCAGGATGCACCACTTTGGCGCCGAAGTAGGCCAGCTCGGTGGCTTCGTCGTACGACATGTCTTCGAGCACCACGGCCTCAGGCACGAGTCGTGGATCCGCGCTCAGCACGCCGTCGACGTCGGTCCAGATGGTAATGATCCGGGCTTTGAGCAGCGAACCGAATATCGAGGCCGAATAATCGCTGCCATTGCGTTTCAGTGTGGTGGGAATTCCCTCGGGCGTTGACGCGATAAAGCCGGTGACCACCACCAGCTCGGCGGAATTTTTATCGAGCCAGCGGTCAAGCTTCGCCTGCGAAGCCGCGAAGTCGACCACCACACTCGACTCTCCCGGCGTAACGACCAGCACCTCGCGTGCATCGAGCCAGGTCGACTTCGCTCCCTGGCTTTTCAGATGCGCATTGAGCAGCTGTGCCGACCAGATTTCGCCATAGCCCGAAATAAGCTCACTGGTGCGGTCAGAGGCATTTCGCGAAAGCAAAATGCCTCGCAAGACTTCGGCAATGTCCTTCAGGTCGGCTTCAATGCGCAAATCCAGCGCCTGTCGCGATTGGGCATCGAGCAAATCCGCGCTGGCTTGCAGATGGCGCGCGCGCAAAGCTTCGAGCTTTGTCAGATAGCTTTCGTCACGCTTCCTGGCCAAATCAACCAGCTCGAGCAAAGCGTCAGTCA
This sequence comes from Deltaproteobacteria bacterium, assembly GCA_016194725.1. GTDB lineage: Bacteria > Bdellovibrionota > UBA1018 > UBA1018 > UBA923 > JACQAX01. Next base: position 849 of record JACQAW010000251.1, on the reverse strand, counting down.
CCTTGCTCATCGCTGAAACAATTACTGCTGCATTGGCGGGCGACTTGCTTTGCGCGGTTTCGGCACGCAATATTTGCGCAACCTGCCTATACCGCTCGGCCGATGCCACGCTTGTGCCACCAAATTTATGGGTAACCCAGTTCAACATGATTCTCTCCCCATCACATCATAACCCATTGATCTCATTGGTTTGAGAGAAATTGTGAAGCGTACCGATGTACCGGTTGACAAGTACACCGTGATTCTATATAGTCACTAATATGACACACGGCCTACATTGGCGACGCCAACTTACCTGAACTTTCAATTCCGCATCGATTACCCCATACTATTATTGATTCCTGCATATTTAGATTCAATTTTGGCGCTCAGATTTTGGTCGAATTTGCGCGATCTGAGGACGAAAAAGCGGAAGACTAGCACCGCTAATCTGAGCATTTTTCGCCGGAAGATCGCGCAAAGGCGACCGGAAGATGAGATGCCAAAACTGAATCTAAATATGCAGGGATCAATTAACACCAAGGCCAACCATGAGTCGCAAAAAAACAGTCCAATACAATGTCGCGCGCGTTGCGCTCGATTTTTCCTCCGATACTTTGACGCCGGTGCTCGCATTTCTGCGTCTTTCCCGTGCCGGCAAAAAAGCCTTTCTGCTCGAAAGCGTCGAGGGCAGCGAGCGCTGGGCGCGCTACTCCTTTCTCGGCACGCGGCCCTATCTCGTCTTCAAGGCGCGCGGGAAAAACGTTGAGATTATCGAAGACGGAAAGACCAGGAATCTCACGGCCGACGAGCCGTTGCGGCTGCTGGAAGAGATGCTCAAAGAATACCGCTCGGTCGCCGTGGACGGCG
>JACQAW010000250.1 GCA_016194725.1 Deltaproteobacteria bacterium | reverse complement strand
GCATGGGTCAAAAAGGGGCGATTCAAAGGCGCTGTGATATTCCCTACCCACTACATCGTTGCCCGAGAGGCCTTGGGCATGACACTACAAAATGCCTGGGTGGTTCACGGCGGCTTTGCAGACCGACTGCTGGTCGAAAGCGACCAGATGATGCGTCTGTATCGGAGCGAAGGGCTTGCGCCCGCGAAACTGGCGCTCACCGGCTCGCCTTACTGCGATACGATTTTTGCTGCACTTGAACGCAATGCGCAGGCCCGCGCGGCGTTCAGGCGTCCGCAGCAAGTGACGCCGGGAGAACTGCGCATCCTGGTGTCTTGGCCTACCAGCTACCATGCTTCCAGAGCAGCGCATTGCGAGTTCGCCACCTATCTGGAAATGAGCAAGGCTATCCTCGGCTGGCTGCATGCGCTGCCAGGATGCCGCTTGACGGTTTCCCTGCACCCTGCCGTCCAGGGCGAGAGCAGGGCGCTCGCGGTTTTCGCCTTGGGGCCGAGCGGCAGGAACATGGCCCAGAACAGAAGTATCCTCAGATAATGATCGCCGCCGTAAAGAACCATTTCGTTGCGCGACTGCAGAGATATGACCAGATACCAGCTCGCGATCGCTGCAAAGCGGGCTCGATACCCGGAAATGAGCAGTCCGGCGGCGGCGGCGGTGAGCGCGAACAGCAGGCCCTGGCCGGCCTGGCCGCCGAATAGAAAATGTATCGAGAGCGCCGTCGTCTGAGGAAAATGGGCCCAAGCCTCGGCTCTGGGAAGAATGCCGGCATCGGTATAATGAGCCTTGATATCCGGAAGGCGGGCAAGCAGCTCGAGCAGCACGCACAGGCCCAGCGCCACCCGGTAAGCGACCAGGGCCCTGCCATCGATTGAAAACGCCTCTTTGAGTTTCTTATTGAGTGGTGATGAAGTCGACATAGCAGAACATCATTTCGTCAGTGGAGTCGACGCCAAAGGATACTGTTTTGGCGGGATCGGGGTTTGCCGGGTTGTCTTCGGAGTTATCAAAGGTGGCGTCGCACTCGAAGGTCGAGCCCCTGGGCACGGCCAATGGCGAGGCGAGTTTGTACTCGTACTGCCAATTGAAATCGTAGCGGGGAACCGAAAGCAGCTTTTTGCGTTCGCCGCTGGGGTACCGCACCGCGAGGTTGAAGCTGCGCCCCCGGTAGTGCGCGTGGGGCATGACGCTCAATACTTTCAGGTCGCTGGCCACGGCCCGTTCGGCATGCACCGGCACGTCTTTGGCGTGAGGCGGAATCGAAAAGGTGATGTTGCGCACGGGCATGGTGTGCACGCGGTGCAAGACCTTGGAATGCGCGAAGTACAGGTTCACCGACGACTCGTCGGTTTCGGGTTTTCCGCGTGGAGTGTAGTGGATGTTGAGAATGATTTTTCCGTGCGCGGGAATGAGTTTGGCGTAGCCCTCGGGGTAATTCATCGGGCTTCCGCCTGGCGTGAACGCGGCAAAGTAGCCCCAGTCGGCGCGGTCGCTGCCCACGCCGTCTTCGCCCACCGCGTGGTCGGCCCGAATCACGTAGGCCGTGATGTGGTGGACGACCGAGGTGTTGCCCGGTTTGATTTCGACGGCCCGAATCCAGGTGTCCTTGTCGAAGTGGGGGTCGAAAACCAGCTCTTCGAAATACGACGCGCCGCTGGCCGGCACTTGAACGGGTTTTGCGGTGACCAGAATGCGGTCGGGACGGCCCAGGCTTTGCGAGGCGTGGCCTTTGGCCTCAGCGCCCGCATTTGCCGCAGCTTCGCCACGCTTGGCGCCCGAGTCGATCCAGTTCAGGAGGCGCGTGCGATCTTCTTCAGACAGTGAGCGGTCGTTGGCGTATTTGGTGACTGACGAGTTGGCGTGCCAGGGTGGCATGCGCTGTTCGCGCACGACCTCGCGAATCATGGCCGACCAGGCTTTGATCTCGTCGTAACCGGCCAGCGAAAATGGCGCGATGCCGCCGCCCGTGTGGCAGCCCAGGCAATTTTTATGAATCATCGGCGCGACGTCGCGCACGTAAGTCAGGTCCGAGGCAATCTCGCGCCGCGCGAGTTTGGTGAGCAGGCATCCCGAGGCGCTGGTGCGTGGGCGTTCCACGGCATCGCCGGCCAGGGTTTGCTGAATGCCAAGGCTCAGGTCATCGCGCGAGGGGTGGGACCGGGTGGCCTCGATGCCATACTGGTCATCGATCTGGCCTGAATAGCGAATGGCGAGCCGGGAGTCGAGCAGGACGGCCTGCGACAATCTTTCAGCGTCGACTGCCGTGCTGATCTGCTGGTCCCAGTCTTTGACCACCGGAAAGTGGATGTGATAGTCGCGCACGTGTTCCGCGATATTCATGAGCTCGTCTTTTTCATTGGGATACACGCCAAAGAACCGCACGCCCTTGTTCTTGAACTGCTCGTACAGCTCGTTGAGCCGCGGAATGTATTTATTCCCCACCGGACACTGCGTGCCCAGAAAAACGAAAACGGTGGCGCTGGACTTCTGGTTTGCTATATCTGAAAGCAGATAGCGCTTGCCGAGCAAATCCTTGAACGCAAGCTTGGACAGCCGCGCGGAGTTTTCAGACTGGGCGGATTGCGGAGTGCGGGTGCAGGACGTGAGTAGTACCAGGCTTGCGAAGCAAAGGCGCAGATAGACGACGGTTAAGCCGCGACGTTTGAGCACTTTCGCCTCGCCTTCGAAACGTCGAGCTGGCCCAGAACTTTCAGGGCCTGGTCAAGATGGGCCTTCGTGTGCAGCGAAGTGATCGCGAAACGCACGCCGCACTCGTTTTCGGGAACCACCGGGTAAGCCCGCAGGCCGGTAAAAACACCGCCGGCCAGCAGAGCTTTGGCGGCCACGATAAGCTCGGACAGCTCGCCGATCGGGACGAAGATGACGGGATGCAGGCGATGGTTTTCGATCTCATAGCCCAGGCGGCGAACTCCATCGCAGAAATACTGCACGAGCTGCCTGATCTTGGCGCGCTCGCCATCGCCAATGCGTTCATTCAAATCGAGGGCGGCGTCCACCGTGCCCAGGGTGTGGGGCGACACCGGCGCCGAGTAGATGTGCGAGAGCGCCTTGGCCGGCAGGTTGTCGGTGAATTCGCCGGGCAGAGTGATGAAGCCCGAGTGCGTGCAAAACGCCTTGCCGAAGCTTGAGACGTAAAAGGTGCGGTCGTAGTTGCCGTTGAAGTGGCTCACGACCCCGCCGCCGCCCTTGCCGTGGGCGTTCGAGGCGGATGGATCACTTCCCAGCACGCCAAAACCGTGCGCGTCGTCGACGTAAAGCCAGGCGTCGTATTTTTTGCAGAGCATTTGCAGCTCCCGAATCGGAGCCAGCTCGGTCGAGATACTATAGACACCGTCGACCGCGATGACTCTGGGGTGCGAGTTTTTATGTTTTTTCAAAAGTGTTTCAAGATGATTCAGGTCTTGATGCTCGAACTTCTCGACGCCCGCGCCATGGTCGCGAGCAAGCCGGCAGGCTTCCCACACTACCGTATGCAGCTTGCGGTCGACCAGAATGAGCCCTTTCTGCGCGATGACGGGAAGTACCGAGAAATTCGTGATGGTGATGGTGTGCGACAGCAGCGCCCGGGGTGCGCCGGTGAGTTTGCAAATTCGGGCTTCGACGTCTTTGTAAATGGCGGGATCGGCCTCGAGCCGGGACCAGCCGCACATTGTGCCCCAGCGGCGCCCGTACTGCTCGCCGCGCTGGAGCAGCTCGGGCTGAAAGTCAAAACCCAGGTAGTTGGTGCCGCAAAAATCGATGACCTTGCTGCCCTCGCAGACCAGCTCGCGGCCGTTGACCTCGGTGATCTTCAGGCCGGCCAGGCCGCTTTCATCAAGCAGCTTTAGCTGATTTTTGCTCATTTTGCGCCAGGGCCCCGAAAAGTGTCATGAAGATCGTCATTTTGTGCTGCTCCTTGGTGCCGCCCAGGAACTTCAGGCCGAGCAGGTCTCGGAGCAGCTTTTGCGACGGGTGGTGGGCACCGTAGCCCAACGTGCCGAAGAGCTCGCAGAACAGCGTGGCGGCGGCAAAACCTTTTTCGACGGCAAACATTTTGATGTGCGAAAGGGCTGAGTCGTCGCCGGGAAAGCGACCGG
>JACQAW010000286.1 GCA_016194725.1 Deltaproteobacteria bacterium | reverse complement strand
CTGCCAACGGAAGTGGTGGGAAGAATCGGAAGCCCCTGAGTCGTCATACCTTGACTTTCGCCTCCCGGAATTCGCGGACCCCCTTGGAAAGGTGAGCGAGTTTTTTGCGGGCACTTTCGCGCCAGGGCTACACCTGCTTTGGCAGCGAAATCGCATCCTTTCCTTTTCCCGCTCCGGAGAGTGAGTCTGACCGCCGAATTACGTTTCTTCATGGAAAGGTCGAGGATCTTGATATCGAGGAAGGAACTTTGGATGGCATCTCGATCTGGCACGTTCTGGAGCATATTGAGGACCCGGTTTCGGCCATCGAGCGTTGCGCTCGACTTTTGAAGCCAGGGGGAGTGCTCGGCGTGGCGGTGCCCAACTATGGCAGCATGCAGGCGCGCGTTTTCGGCCCCCACTGGTTTGCGCTCGATTTACCCCGGCATCTGTATCATTTCACGTTCGAATCGCTGTTTCGTATTTTCGAGCGATCGCGGCTCAAGCCTTTCCGCACTCGCACGACGTCGCCCGTGCAGAATACCTACGGTGTCATTCAGAGCGCGCTCAACGCGGTTTTCACTAGTTCCAGCAATCAGCTTTATCGGGTCATCAAGGGCGGGCGAAATGGCGGAGTTCAGCAGCTCCTGAATCCGCGTGGCGCCGCGAACGTGCTGCTGGGCACGGCTTTGCTGCCGGTAGCCGCGGCGGAATATGTACTTACTGCGCAGGCCGACGCTGGCGGCAGCATTATTGTTTTCGCGCGCAAATGAACGATAGATATAAAGACAGAATAGTGGAGGTTGGATGACTGCTGCTTTGAGAATGGCCATTGTTGGTTTGTTTTTTATTTCCGGCTTCTGCGGGCTTCTCTACGAAGTGGTGTGGGTGCGGCTGGCTATGGCCAATTTTGGCATCACTACCCCCGTCATGTCCGTTGTTATCTCGGTATTCATGCTGGGAATTGCCCTTGGCTCCTACTGGGGCGGGCGTCTGATTGAACGATTGGCGTCGAGACTGGCTCTTTCTTCGCTTGTCCTTTACGGAATGAGCGAGCTCGTGATTGGCCTGAGTGCTTTTACCGTGCCCAAGCTGTTTTCGTTGGGGGAAGGCTGGCTGCTGCGGTTCAACGGAATGGACTCCTGGCAGTATCTGGGTCTTTCTGCCGTGGTCATCACCGCGGCGATCGCGCCCTGGACTTTCATGATGGGAACCACCTTTCCCTTCATGATCTCATTCCAAAAGGAGCGCGAGCATTCCCGCGAAAATAACTTCAGCGCTCTTTACCTGGCCAATGTCGTGGGTGGCATGTGCGGTGCCGCGATGACCGCGGCCCTGTTCATCGAGCTCTTTGGTTTTCGCAATACCCTAAAGATCGCGGGCGGTTTGAATTTCGTCATTGCTGGTGCAAGTTTCATTCTGGCGAGCCGATACGGCCTGTTCCATGCGCCGCTGGCAGCCCAGGCCGAAAAACCCAAAACCACCACGAAGCAGGCCGAATCCCGCGTTTCACCTGCTCTGACCGGAGTTCTTCTTTTTATCGGGGGGTTGTCCTCGATGGGAATGGAAGTTGTGTGGACCCGGGATTTCACGCTTCTTGCCGGTACCACGGTGTACGCGTTTGCCGAGATTCTGGTGGCTTATCTTGGTGCCACGTGGGTGGGCTCGGCATTGTACCGCTGGCACACTCGGGGCTCCAAGCCGGTTCGTGACGGTCACATCGTTCTGCTGCTGGCCGTGACCGCGCTTTTGCCGGTTCTGCTGGTCGACCCTCGTCTGACGTCCAGCGCAAAGCTGGCCATGGCGAGTATTGCCCCGTTTTGCGCCTTGCTCGGATATTTCACGCCAAAACTTATCGATGGCTACTCCTTGGGCGACCCCAAGCGCGTCGGGCTTTCCTATGGCTTGAACACCCTGGGATGCATTATCGGGCCAATTCTGGCCTCTTACGTTCTGCTGCCCTATTTGGGAATCAGGCACTCGCTTATTGTTCTGGCGCTGCCCTTTTTTCTGATTCCCGTGCTGTGGTTCAGGCAGGAGCTGATGCAGCGGGCTGGTCGGGTCATCGCAGTCGCGGCTTTGGCCGCCATTGTCGTAGCGGTGACCGTCAACAGAAGTTATGAGGAAAACTGGCGTAATGATCCCACAGCCGTAATTCGCCGTGACTACGCGGCCACCGTGCTGTCCAATGGCAGCGGAGATTCCAAATTTCTGTATGTAAACAGCATAGCGATTACGATGCTGACCCCCGTTACGAAGACCATGGCTCATCTGCCCTTGGCTTTTCACTCGGGCACTCCGAGCTCCGTGCTCATCATCTGCTTTGGAATGGGATCGACTTTCCGTTCCTCGTTGATTTGGGGCGTGAAAACAACGGCCGTCGAGCTCGTTCCCAGCGTGAAAGAAGCTTTTGGCTTCTATCATAGCGATGCCGCCGACATCATGAAAGACCCTAACGGCACCGTCGTGATCGACGATGGCCGCAGATTCTTGAAACGCACAGATCAGATGTTCGATGTTGTCACCCTCGATGCTCCGCCACCACCCGAGACAGCGGGCGAAAGTTTGCTGTTTTCGCGCGAATTCTATGAAGACGTCAAATCCCGCTTGAAGCCCGGTGGAGTTCTTCAGCAGTGGTTCATGGGAGGAGAGCGCGGCATTCGCCAGGCAACGACCCGTGCCATCATGGACTCGTTTCCGTATGTTCGGGTCTTTAGATCGCTCGATGGGAGCGGCTATCATTTTTTCGCTTCGATGACGCCAATTACGGGGACCGCGGAAACTCTCGCTTCGCGCATCTCGCCCAAGGCGGCGGCCGACATGATCGAGGCGACTTCGTTTAAAGATTCCATATCGTATTTCAAATCGATGCTCGCGGGCGAATATGATATCAAGACGTTGTTGGCCGCTGATCCGTCAATCACGATCACGGACGATCGCCCTTACAATGAATATTACACAATCCGACGGCATCTGAGCCAGAACTGGGCTGAGGGCCACGACTGGATCAAATAGAAAAATTATGGGCAAAAAGCTGGCAATCATTCAGTCGAACTACATCCCATGGAAAGGGTACTTCGATATCATGAACATGGCCGACGAGTTCATACTCTACGACCATGTGCAGTATACCAAAGAAGACTGGCGCAATCGCAACAAGATCAAAACGCCGAGCGGGCCAGCCTGGCTGACTATTCCGATTCTGGTAAAGGGGCGGGCCAACCAGCGAATCTGCGATGCCGAGGTCAACGACAGCGAAACCGACTGGGCCCGCAAGCACTGGGCTTCGATTTGCCAGAACTATTCCCGGTCCCGTTATTTCAAGCTCTATCGTGATCGTTTCGAAGCACTCTACATTACCAGTGGAAAAGAGCGAAAGTTGAGTCAGATCAACTTCCGCTTCATCAGTCTTATTCGCGATATACTTGGAATCACGACCCGGATGACGTGGTCGATGGATTACGCTCATGGCGAGGATCGGGTGGAGCGGCTGGTCAGCCTGTGCAAGGAGCTGGGTTGCGACGAGTAT
>JACQAW010000285.1 GCA_016194725.1 Deltaproteobacteria bacterium | reverse complement strand
TTGTATGGCGCCTGTGGCGCGCGAATATTCGCGGCACTCGCCTTTACATGCTCCCTCCTGGCAAAACAAAACTTCCTGCCGCTACTTACCCTGCTCTTGGTATTCGCGGTGTTTGAGCGCAAGAGGAGAGTCTCGCTGGTTTTGGCGACTGTTCTGCCGCCTGCTGCGGTACTCGGCGGCGTTGTGCTCGTATTGGGCAGGAACCACGCACTGAGTGACTTCGTTTTTCAAATCGCGATGAAATCTAAACTTTCAGACGTCTTCTCGGTGACCTGCGAATATTATCTCAGGCCATTTCCGCAAAATGTGCTCATGGTCTGCGTCGGCATGCTGCTGGGGGCGCCACGATGGATCAGCGAGCGCTTCCCTCGGCTTGCGTTGGTTGTACTGGCGGCGCCCTGGGTGGTGCTGGGCAGTTTAGCCGTGGTATTGAGCGTTTATCAGCAGGCGGTCACCGGCACGCTCGTGTTTTGGCTCATTGCCGGACTTGTCGCGCCGACGCTTCTGCGTGCGTGCAACGGCGAAAAAGTGGATGAGACTCTTTTGGCTTATGAAGTCTTTGTCCTCGTTTCAGCGTGGGCATCATCTATTTCCTGGACCTGGATTACCTGCCTGTTCTCGGTGGCCCCGCTTGCCTGGATCATTTTTTCGAGATTGAAGGACTTCAGGCTTACATTGTCGCAAAGGCGTCTCTCGACCGCCATGGCGATGGGTGCCGTTCTGGTTACCGCGATCTTCGTTCAGCGAGCCCAGGAAACGGCGTGGGGCCCACGGCGTGAAATGGTCCATGACATCGGAAGGCTTTTTCCGAAGATTGGCACCTTGTACGCCAGTGCCGAAGACTATGCTTACCTGGCCGAGCTCAAAGAAATTTCTGATGAATTGCGACGAGATGGTGATCGACCTGTGGTGCTGGCTGAAGTGTTTTCGCTTTTCTTTTTTGAAACCGATCGACAAAGCCCGATCTCTTTTGACTGGCTGGCAGGCTGGGGGCGAGAGAGCGGAGGCTTCGAGCCGCGCTTGCAGGCAGAGATCATTCGAGCGAATCCACAGATCATCGCTTACTGCAAAGCTCCCAGGTTTCCATCCCCGATTCGAAAGTGGATGGCCGCGAACTGGGAACTCGTCGTGAAGGGCCGAATGTTTTGCGTGTTTCGCCTGAATCCTCGCCTTTACGCCGGGGTACGTCCTCGGGAGTTTAGACGATAGACAGGTCAACGACACGATCGCAGCTCTTCTTTGCGCGAGAGTCCTGTTATTCTAATTCCATGTGCCCAACGCATCCGCATCAGCCAACTTCAGCGCGCGGCGTCGAACGGCAGCCAGAGCCCGGTTCCTCCCACCACAAGACCGCATGCAATTCGGCCGGAGCCAAGCTGGTTGCTGATTTCCTGTCAAGCGATATGGGTTTCGGGCCGTAAAACGGAAAAGGTGTCCACGAACCTGCGAAAACGCTCCTCGATCACCTCCTGGGGCACATGGTCAGCTAAGGATTCCGCTGGCGTCCCTCTGATCAATGAGAATTTCGCGGTATGGACCAGGTCAAGAGGAGCTTCTATAAAGAGCCTGATGCTCAACCGAAAATCCTCCTCGGTTTCTCCCGGATGACCGATGATGCAGTCGCTGGAAATGATGGTCTTTGGGCTGACCCGCCTTATCTTGTTCATAAGCTCGACGGCTCGGTCGACATCATATCGGCGACGCATGATATTAAGCACATGTGGCGAACCCGAGTTTAGAACCAGGCCAATGAAGCTGAACTGATTCTTCGTGAAAAATTCAAGAAACTTTTCTTGATTCGCCAGGACATAGTCCGGATGTATGCGGGGCAAGGCGATCTTTTGCTTGAGACCGAGATCGGAGATCGCCGAAAGAAGGGAAAGCAGGTTGGTGCCGATATCCTTGCCATAGGCGGTAAGATCCTCGGAAGCAAGTACGATACCCTCTACAAATTTTTCGCTCGTCTCGCGCGCAAGTTCCTCGGTGATCGAGGCAATCGAACGGCTCCTGATTTTTGGGTAGACCTTCCGTATGCCGCAGAAACTGCAGAAATGACCGCAGCCATAATTTGTGCGGATTACAAACGAATTTGGCTGGTGAAAGGGTCCGCTTGTGAGCTTCGGAAAATGATCCGAGACCGGCAGGTCAAAAGGCACATTGGAGTTGATCAGTTGCTCGAGCTCATGAAGGTTGTAAGGACTCAGCACAGGACCGTCAAAAATGGTCTCCAGACGCGCGCGATCAGCCCCGGGTAAGCAGCCGGTGACGATCATTTTCGCCGCGGGCTTTTTCTCGTCCATGATCTTGCGCACGCACTCCATGGAAGCATCGATATTGTTTTGAGTTACCGCGCACGAGGAAACGACGATAAGGTCCGCGTCTGCCAAGGGCCCCGGAGTCCAACCGCAGATTGTCAAATACCGCTCAATCGTGGCACTTTCGATTCGTCGCGTAAAACAACCGTAGCTCTGCGAGTAAAATAATTTTCCCATAACGGTATCCTAACCACCAGTTTATAGCTCTATCCGAGCTATTCATAGGGCTTAGTTCCTCGGGCCCGCGAAAAGTCAGATGTTGATTCTGGCACAGGTGCATTTGAACTGGTCTTCGCTGTTGTCGCGCGGCTGGCAATCGATTAGCATCTCGCAATATGTTTGGTGATATCGACAAGCTCAAGGAAATGCGCGAAAAGCTGAATTCAGTTTCGCCGAGTTTTTGTCTTGCCAAGTGGATGCACGTGTCGATTCATCTTTTAAGCGGACATACCCATTCCTGTTACCTGCCTAATACGCACAAGATTCCGCTCGACGAGATCAAAAGGAATCCTTCGGCGTTGCACAACACACGCTATAAAAAAGAGCAGCGCAAGAAGATGCTAGAGGGTGAGCGTCCCGAAGAGTGTGGTATTTGCTGGTCTATCGAGGACCTCCCCGGCGGGCAGACCAGCGACCGGCACTACCGTGGCGTAGACAGTTGGACCATGCCATTTTTCGACAAAGTCAAAAATCTGCCGTGGGACGCGGATATCAACCCTACTTATGTCGAGGTCAGCTTCAGCAATCTTTGCAATTTCAAGTGCAGCTACTGCTCGCCGCACGTAAGTTCGACGTGGATGGCCGAGATAGAAAAGCATGGGCCTTACAAGCTTGCCTCAGGCCAATTTCAAAACACGGATTGGCTGGTACGCCAGGGCCGTCTGCCCATTCCCGAGGATCAGCCGAACCCCTATGTCGATGCTTTCTGGAAATGGTGGCCCGAGCTGGCCAAAACGCTGATGTTTTTTCGAATCACGGGTGGCGAACCGCTGCTTTCGCGTCACACCTTCAGAGTGCTGGACTGGCTCGACCAGAATCCGCAGCCTAGTCTGGAGCTGTCGCTGAACTCCAATCTTGGAATTCCTGACAACTATTTTGAGCGGTTTCTTGCTGCCGTGAAGTCGCTGCTGGCTGGCGGTAAAATCAAGGGGTTCATGCTGCATACAAGCATCGATGCCTACGGCGCGCAGGCGGAATACATTCGGCATGGGCTTGTTTTCACGCAATTCGAACGGAATCTGGATCGTTATTTGACCGAGCTGCCTTCAGCCCAGGTGGCATTCATGTGCACTTTCAATAATCTTAGTGTCGGGGGCTTCCGGCCATTTCTTGAATGGGTGCTTGAGGTGCGGCGCAAGTACAACTCGAATCAGCGATCGGTGCTGCTGGATATTCCGCATCTCCAGGGACCCGCGCATCAATCGGCAAAAATTCTTACGCCTCGATATTCGAAAATGATGGAAGAGCACATCATCTTCATGAAAGACCATGGCTTCAGTCAGGCCGAGATTGATAAAATGGGGCGGATTCTGGAATGGATGCGCTCGCCGTCCGACCAGAAATGGATGGAGCTTTCCCGGAGTGATTTTTATCTCTATTTCAAGGAGCACGATCGCCGGCGCGGCACTGATTTTTTGTCGACGTTTCCTGAGATGAAGGATTTTTGGAATGAATGCAAAGCGTTGATTAACGCGTAGCATCGCTAGAGATCGGTTGGAAATTTTCGTTCAGTATAGATAGTGTGAGGCATTATGAAGCTCGGTAAAGTTGCAATCGTAGTGGCCGACCAGTCGCTATCCTGGATAAGCTGCCAAAGCATATCGGCGAATCTGCGTAAGGCGTATGGACTTGCGGCGGGCGACTGTGTGACCTACTTCGGCTTTCCCGAGGAGAACTCCCGAGTGGGGACACTCGAACTTGCCCGGCAAATTTTCGAGTTCCGGCCTACGACCATTGTCTTTCTCGATCACCTGCCCCATCCGGCGCCTCTGATTCATGCGATCGATGTGCTTTGGAATGACCTGCCTCGCCCGAAAGTGGTTTTTCACGTCTATGGCGATTTCACGATTTATCCGTTTCAGTGGATGAGTTTGGATTTTTTACTTCGTCGTTATCAGGTGGCGTTTGTAACAGCCTCTCCGCGGCAGACAGTTCTGGTACGGAATTTTTTAAAGCCCGGCTCAGCAAGTGTATTCACCGCAGCGTTTCCCGTCGACTCCAAGCAGTTTTACCCATCTGCCGAATTGCGCAATCGAACACGCAAACTTTTCAAGGTAGGGCGCCGCGCGAGTGTCATAGTCTATACGGGGCGACTCAGCGTTCAAAAAAATTCGGTGCAGATGGTAAGGCTTATCGGCGACATGATGCAAAGAATGAGTCCGAATGCGTATTTTTTCGTCGCAGGCGCGGTTGATGAGCTGGGAGTTCCGCTGTTTCAAAAGAAGCCCTGTGCTGCCGCCTACGCGAATCTGCTCCAGGCCTCGCTGCAGGCATTGACGCCTTACGCACGCAGGCGGACTCAATTCGTTGGCAATCTTGCAGCCGATGACCTGGCAGAGCTCTACAACGCCGCAGACGTATTCATCAGCCCAAGCCTGCATCATGATGAGGATTTCGGAATGTCTCCCGCGGAGGCCTTGATGTGTGGAGTTCCGGCAGTGCTGACGGACTGGGGTGGGTATGGGCAGTTCATTCAGGATGAAGCTGATGGGTACAATATCCCTGTACGGCTGGG
>JACQAW010000284.1 GCA_016194725.1 Deltaproteobacteria bacterium | reverse complement strand
TTGGTCAGCCATCGCGTCCACGGCGTCACCACCGGATGAGGCCCCTTGCCCACGTTTTTCTGCCAGTAATTCAGCACCACGTTCAGCCAGTCGGTGTTTTGCACGATAACCGCGTGACCTGGCTTTACAGCCTCAGCCAGCTGCTCGTTTCGATGAAGTCCATAAATGGGATAATGCAAAGTCAGCTGCAGCAGGGCCCACTCCGACCAGATCGAAGGGTCCAGATTGTAATAGTGGTAAGTCAGTCCCGGGTTATCTTTGATAAACCGGCGCATGTCGACCACCTCGCGCTCGCCAAGGGGCGTGATGAACGCACCAAAGGCCAAGCAGAATGCCACCGCTCCGGCCGCGACCGCACGCGAGTCTTCGGTGACCAGGAAAGTCATGGCAAAACCCAGCATCGCAACGAAAGACAGGATAAGCCAGACGCGGCCCCACCACGACGGCAGCGGCCAGAAGTGCCAGACCAGGCCAAGGGCGACAAAAAAAGCCAGAGTGCCAAGGGCGCCTGCCGCACGGATGGACCAGCGGGGAATATTGCCGTTGAAACAGGCCCAGCCAAAAAGCAGCAGCGCCGGAATTGCCGGAAGGTTGTAGTTCTGTCCTTTATAAGTCCATAGGCACCAGAACAGCAGCGTGGGCGCTGACATGGCAACTCCCAGCTTCACCATGGGCAGGTCGGCGGTTTGCCGCATCAGCTTGCTGGCACGCAGGGCTCTGATGATCCCGGCCAGAACAACAAAGGTCCACGGCAGCCCGTAGTAGAGCAGCGGGCGCATGACGTAGTCCCAGGTGCGATGGTTGTTTGATTTTTCAAATTGCTCTCGGCCCAGAAAGGTGGCCATGAAGTTATCGTGGTCGAGCAAAAACGCCGGCAGGTATCCCGCCAGGCCAACCACGATTCCAATCAGGACCGCAAACCAGGCCTGCGGCCTTTTTAGGCGGCTCAGCAGCTGTTTGGTCATGATCCAATATAAAAGTCCGCCCGTTCCGATGAGTACCGAATGCAGCGGGCTTTTAATCCAGCCCGCCATTCCGGCCGCGACCCAAAAGAGCACGTCGTATTTGAAGTCTGATTTTTTCCTCGCCAGGCCCAGTGCCGCCACGGCAAAGGCATAAAACGCGCATACTTCGACTTCCATCTGGCTAATCAACGCATGCGAAAGCATGCCCACGTTCAAGGCAGTGGCCAGGCCCAGCAGCAGCCCGCTTTTGTCATTCCAGCGGCGGCGTCCCAGATGGTACATGGCCAGTCCGGCCAGCAAAGCGAGTGCGCAGTTCATCCAGGTGCCGGCAATAAGGCGATTGCCAAAAACCAGCATGCCCAGGCGCACGAAAACATAGTGAAACGGCCCCTTGAAGTAGCTGGGCTCGTCGGCGAGCGTTTGAACGAACCAGCGTCCGGCCCGCGACATCTCGACGGACTGGGTAACGTAAACTTTTTCGTCTCCCGCCATGCGCAGCACGCGCTGATCCAGAAATGGAACAAACGCAACCAGTACGGCGGTGAACAGAAAGGCGCGGGTAGAGAGTTTGTAGAGCAAACGTGTCATCTTCGCATCCAGACTGCAAGATCGCCCCATTCCGTGAAATGGGCAAGGAATTTCACGTTTTCCACTGGTGAGGGCGTATTGAATTCGTTGCGTTCGGCGCTGAAGTTCGGGTCGTAATTCGGAATATGCGAGAAGAAGAGATCACCGGTTTTCCAGCGGCAGGTGCCCAGCGTGGGTCCCGAAGTCAGCCGCAGAAAATCGAAGGGCAACTTGAATCGATCGTCCTCAACCCAGGGCACCGCGGCCAGGCAGCCATTAGTGCGGGCCCACTCGTACATTTTCTGGAAAGGGCGAAAGTCGCGTCCATTGTCGTGAAAAATCGCGGCATGGAATTCCACCGTATTTGAGCCGCCGCGCTCGAAGCGCCACAGGTAGGCCGTGTGAAAAACCGCGAGATTCCAGCTTACGAAGCAAGCGGCAAGCGCCAGCTGCAGCTTCAAGCTGGGAATTCGCGCCAGCCGCTGCGCGGACCAAATCATGGCAAATATAGCGGGTAGCATGTAGTAGCGCGGCGATTGCTTCAGGATGATGATGCTCGTGATTAAGAAGCAAGCGACAAACGAGCCCCACATAAGACTTGGCGCCAGCACCGACATTTCCCGGGGAGCGCCAACCTCTCGTGCGAATCGCCGCTGTCCGGGCCTGCGCAGCTGCTGCACCATCAGCATGACAAACAGGACCGCGTTGACGGGCAGCCACGCCAGCTGCAAGTAACCCGTGGCCTGGGCATAGGGCCAGAAACCGTTCCATAGCAGTGCCACGAAACTTACCAGGAACGGCAGCGTGCAGAAGAAGACAAATTTGGACAGACGCATCGCGCGCCGGGGCCAGCGCTGCCACAGACTTTGAAAACGAATCCAGCGTGGCGTGGCCAAAGCCCAGAATGCAGTGCTGAGCAGAACGAGAGCCAGGGCGAACGGCAGGTTTTTTTTCAAGCCCAGGCCCATTCGCAAGGCCAGCGGCACGATAAGCAGCGCGATGATCGCAATCAGCCACTGCGAACGCCTTGAGCGAAAGTCGCCCGGAAAGGTGCGCGCCAGCACGAATATTCCGCCAGCGAAGACGGACAGAAACAAAATATGAGCTGAAACCCCGGCAAGTGTTCCGGCTGCGATGAGTAAAAACGAGGCTACAGGGCGTCGCCGCCAAAGTGCAACGCCCCAAACCACCAGTGTCAGGCAAACGGCATGAAAGCCCGTGGCTTCGACGTAAAAACGATGGTTGTGCACGCTTAACGGCAGCAGGGCCCAGAAGACAATGAACCAGGCGACGGCCAGCCGTTCGCCCAGGCGCCAAAGCAAAGCCGACATTAGAGCCATCGAGCCCAGGTTCATTAGCGCATAAATTCCGCGCATCGTGGTCAGGCTTGATCCAAAAAATCTGAAAGCGGCGGCAAGCAGGTAGTGCACGGTCGGGCTGGTGTAGCTGTTCATCGCGCCGGTGGGCAGAAAGCCGGACTCGGTTCCGATGCGATGAGCAAGCAAACCCTGCCAGGCTTCGTCGAAATGAAGGCCCGGAACCGTGGCTAGCGCTGTCAGCTGCGTGTACGCGGCCAGTGCGGCCCCTAAAACGCAAATTAGGAAAATCCAACTCGATCGCATCAAATGTCTATAAGAACAGGTATCACCACCGGCTTTTTACCAAGCCGCGAATAGAAGTAACGCCGCAGCCCCACTCGAATCTCTTCCTGCAGGTCGACAGCTTTTGATTTACTCAAATGGGCCGCGTCGTCGAGTATGGCCAGCACCACCTCTTTTGCGCGCTCAAACAGGTCGCCACCCGTGCCCTCTTCCAGAAGCCCGCGTGAAATGATGTCGGGGCCGGCCATGATTCTGCCGGTATTGGCATTGCGAATCAGCACGCTGAAGACGATGCCGGTTTCAGCTACCTTGCGGCGATCCTTGATCGTCACCTTGGCCACGTCGTTTCCGCCCTCGCCCTCGATCATGATGCGGTTCTCTTCCAGATGGTCCGTCTTGGCGAAGCTGTCGGCGGTGAGCTCGAAGACATCGCCGTTCACGCCAATCAGCGCATTCTTGTCCCCCCCGCCGTTGGCGCGCGCCAGGCGTGCGTGCTTGACCAGGTGCCGGTATTCGCCGTGCACGGGCAGGAAGAATTTGGGCTTGGTCATCTTGATCATCGCGCGCAGCTCGCCCGCGTTTGCGTGGCCGGAAACGTGAATGTCGGCAACCGACTCGTATAATACGTCCGCACCCAGCTTGAAAAGCGAGTTGATCATGCGCCCGATCGCCTTCTCGTTTCCGGGAATGAACTTGCTCGACATCACCACCAGGTCGCCCTCGCCCAGCTTGATGCTGCGATGTTCGTTATTCGCGATGCGTACCAGCGCCGACCGGTATTCGCCCTGGCTGCCGGTCGAAAGTATGATGCAGTTCTTGCGGTCATCGGAATCCAGCGCGGCAACCGCATCAATCGAGATGAGGACGTCGCGCATGTTTTCCAGATAGCCCGACTCGAAGGCGAGCTTGGAGTTGTTTTCCATGCTGCGGCCCATAAGAGCCACCTTCTTGCCCAGCTTCTGGGCCAGCTCGAGCACCTGGCCGATACGCCCGATGTTCGAGGCGAATACCGCCACAAGCGTCAGCCCGGTGGGGTTCGAGAAGATTTCCTCGAACTTGTGGTAGATGCGCTCTTCGGACAAGGAATGCCCTTCGCGTTCCACGTTCGTCGAGTCGCTCATTAGCAGCAGCACGCCGTCGTCGCCGGCCTTTTGAAACGGCACGGGGTCCATCGGCTCGCCGTAATATGGGCTGTGGTCGATTTTGAAGTCGCCGGTAAAAATTATCTTTCCTATCGGAGTTTCGATGAACAGCGCCATTGCCTCGACGATGGAATGGTTCACGGGTACCGCTGTAATTTTGAAATGCTTGAACACCATGGGCTCGCCCGGGGCGAAAACATGGCAATCGGTCGACGAGGCCAGGCCATGTTCGGTAAGCTTGGAGTTGATCAGCTTGTGCGCGAAGTTCGTCGCGTAAACCGGAGCCGGATGCTCCCGCAGGGCAAAGGGCAAAGCGCCAATATGGTCCTCGTGCCCGTGGGTGATGACATAGGCTTTGATTTTCTCCTTGTTCGTCTTCATGTAGCTCATGTCGGGAATGAGAAAATCCACGCCCAGCATCTGCAGATCAGAGAACATGACGCCGCAGTCGACGATGATGATCTCGTCTTCGTATTCGAAAAGCATGCAGTTCAGCCCAATCTCGCCCAGGCCGCCGATGGGAATGATTTTCAACTTGCTCTTCAAGCGAGTACCGCCTTTATCTTGCTTGCGACTACTTCGGCCGGAATGTCGGTTTCCTCGCCGATCATGATGTCGGCGAACTGGCTGGTGGGCTCCAGGTACTGGCGGTGCATGGGCCGAACCGTGTCGTAGTACTGCCCGATGATGCTGTCCAGGGTGCGGCCGCGTTCCTTGACGTCGCGATGCAGGCGTCTGATGAAACGAATGTCGGCGTCCACGTGCAGAAAGATTTTCAAATCCATCATCGATTTGATTTCATCGTCCCAAAGGGCATAGATGCCATCGAAAACGCAGACGCGGGCCGGCCCCGAGGTCTGAATGGTACCCAGACGTGTTTCGGTTATGAAGTCATACATCGGTGAGTCGATCGCCTGGCCTTTTTTGATGGCGCGCAGCTGGGTTCGCAGGAGCGGCCAGTCAAAGGAGTCCGGGTGATCGAAGTTCGCCTTGCCCTTGACGAAATGCTCCTGGGGTTGGGTCGGCAGGTAGTAAGAGTCTTGATGAAGATGCAGCACTTCGCCGGAAGCGACCAGGTTAACGACCTTTTGAGCAAACGTAGTCTTGCCCGACCCCGACCCGCCGGCGATTCCAATGAGAAACATTACCTGTCATTGTACTTTAAAAGTGGCCACCGGGACAGTAATGATGTCGTGCAAAGATGAGTTTCCCGGTGGCCATGGCTGTGAATCTGCTCGAGGACACTGCTGAGGTCGCGTGAAGCGTTGCCCGGTCCAGGAACGAGTTCCAGCCTAAATTTTCAATTCTTATTCGTCGTGGGAGGCGATGTGTACAAACGGAACGCGTCTGAGTCAAGCTTCACCGCCAAATGGCCGAATCTTTTTTAATTTGACACAAAACTCAGCGATGGCGGCCCGAGCGCTTGCGCCGGGTGACCGTCTTTGGCGCGCTCATGTCGTAGTGCGGTCCCTTCTGCGAGATGTATTTCTTGCTGGGAGGGATTTCATTGTAGCGGGCCAGGAATTTGTCGCGCATATCGGCTGGGATGCGCAGCACATAGCCAGCCGGAATGAGACGTTTTCCCTGAAACACGGTGTCGGTCAGGCCCGGGTTCAGGTCCATGAGGGTATCCATGGGAATTCGTGAATAGGTCGAAAGATCGATGGCATTTATGTAATCGTTGAGCACGAATTCGGCGAACTCGATCGGATGGTCGCGCTCGAATTTTCCGAAATACTTGGCTGCGTTGCGCTCCACCTCGGCGGCGGCCATGAACTCGGTAAAAAAGTTGCTCGAGGCGAAGCCGAAGCTGCGCGAACGGTAGCCGTCGATGATCTCGTCAAGGTTGTCGCTGCCCACCTTGCGTACCGCGCGCATCAAGCCCTTGCGTCCGTGGTTATAGGCCGTAATGGCCAGCGGCCACTGGCCCAGCGATTCAATGTTAAGCTTCATGAGCGACGCCGCGGCTTCGGTGGCGCGAATGGGGTCGTTGCGTTCGTCGATGGTGTCGTTTATTTTGAGATAAAATTTGCCCGTCGAGCGCATGAACTGCCAGATTCCGCTGGCACCCACTTTCGAGCGCGCCTTCAGATTGAACGACGACTCCACGAAGGGCAGGCGCGTGATCTCGATGGGAATTCCCCGCTCCCTGAAAATCTTCTCCATCATCGGCAGGTAGCGGCCGGAATAAAAAAGGCCCTGTAAAAAACGGTCACGTTGCCCGAGCTGAAATCTGATGCGCTTGTTGTGAGCGGCATTGTAGAACTTGTTGGGCTCTTTGATGTCTTTATAAAGCTCGTATACGCGCTTTTCAGCCTCGTTGAGCGGAATCAAATCTTGTTGCTTCTTGTGAATCGAAAGCATGAGGTCGCGGTAAAAATCCTTGATGTCACTGATGCGGTTCTGGGCGCGCTTTTCCTTCACTGCCGGCGGCGTGTGGTAATCCTCCTGCTCGGCTCGAAAATCGAGTTTCTCGAGAATTATTTCCGGATATTTCGCGTCGTGAATCACGCCTTCCGAGGTGGAAAACTGCGTGTAGATACTGACCCAGAATTCCACCCGTTTTTTCAACGGGCCCTCGGCCGTCAACGGAGCGGGCGTGCCGGCGGATGGAGCCGCAACAACCGTCTCGGGCCGTGTCGCGCTCGTGCCAGGGGCAACCGGAGTGGCCGAATTCGCATTCGAATCCAGCTCCACTTCCACTTCAACCGGCGTAACGGCTGACGGCGGCTTCGCGTCCGTTACCGACTCGGGCGTTTCTGCAAACGCCAACGTCGAGGTTGCCAGAAGCGTTAGCAGAAGAAGCTTATTTCGGATCGCGATCATCGTGTGATAAGTCTATGGGATGCTGCGATTTTTTCCAACCCTTAGACCACCGAAAGAGCTTTTCTTCGGGGCAAATCTAGCCCTGCTTTTTTCGATGCTGGCTTGTGCGTGTT
>JACQAW010000323.1 GCA_016194725.1 Deltaproteobacteria bacterium | reverse complement strand
GAAAACCTTGGGATGAACCATGCCGCCGCCCAGAATCTCGAGCCAGCCGGTTTCTTTGCACACACGGCAGCCCTTGCCTTTGCAGGCCATGCACGTCACGTCGATCTCAGCACCGGGCTCGACGAACGGAAAGTAGCTGGGGCGCAGGCGAAGCTGGGTGTGCGCGCCGAACATCTCGCGCGCGAAAAACAGCAACGCGCCCTTGAGCTCGGCGAAGCTGACGTCATGATCGACGTACAGACCTTCGACTTGATGAAACATCGGCGAATGGGTCATGTCGTAATCGCTGCGAAAAACCGCGCCGGGGCAAAGAATGCGAACGGGCGGCTTGCGCTTTTGCATGGTGCGAATTTGAACGGGCGAAGTGTGCGTACGCAGCAGCACGCCGCCTTTGACCGTGGGCGACGGCGGCAGGTAAAACGTGTCCTGCATATCACGCGCAGGATGGTCGTCACGCATGTTCAGGGCGTCAAAGTTGTGAAACTCGGTTTCGATTTCGGTGCCTTCGGCCAAGTCAAAACCGAGCCGCTTGAAAATCGAAACGACCTCGGAAATCACCTTGGTGACAGGATGAAGCGAGCCGACTGGCGCCCTGCGCGCAGGCAATGTGAAGTCGACTCGCTCACTCTCAAGTTTCAGAGCCAGCGCCGCGCCGTCAAAACCCTCGCGCTTCGCATTCAATGCGGCTTCGAGCTTGGTCTTGGCTTCGTTTGCGCGCGCGCCCACCTTTGGCCGGTCGCCGGGCGCAACATCGCGTAGTGCCTTGAGCAGCTCGCTCAGCGCGCCCTTCTTCGAAAGGAATTTGTTATCAACCTCTGTAAGTTCGGCGGCAGAGCGGGCCTGCTCGATGGCACGCAGACACTCCGACTCAACTTCCGCAATACGTCCTACTAGTTTTGCTAGATCCACGGTGCGTCGATATCAGCTTTTAAGCTTAAGCAGCGCGAGCAGCTACAGCCTGATTGACCACGGCGGTGAAAGCCGCTGGATCAAAGATCGCCAGATCGGAAAGGATCTTGCGATCGAGCTGAATTTTCGCATCAGAAAGCTTGGCGATCAACGTGCTGTAATTCAGGCCATTCAGATGGCAGGCAGCACCGATACGTGCGATCCAAAGCGCACGGAAATCCCGCTTGCGTGCCTTGCGATGGGCATAGGCATAGCGCTTGGCGCGATCAACAGCCTCGTAGCCACGGCGAACCGTATTTTTTCTACGGTGCGTGAACCCTTCGGCCATATCCAACATTTTTTTACGACGACGACGGGCTTTATAACCACGTTTTGCTCTAGGCATTGAAAATACTCCTCTAAATCTCTAGAAAATCAAAGTGCGTACGGAATGCAGGCCTTGGCATGGCCGGCGCTCGAAGGATGAACGAAAGCGCCCTTGCGCTTTCCAAGCTTCTTGCAAGCCCGTTTGCGATGACCCAGCTGATGGCGTTTACCGGCCTTCTTATACTTTACTTTGCCGCCGGCGGTCACCTTGAAACGCTTGGCTGCTGCTTTTTTTGTCTTCAACTTCGGCATGACAGAACTCCTATATGACTATTACTTATGAATTGGCGCGATCACCACGGTGAGGCGCTTACCTTCTAGTTTCGGCGGCGATTCTACGGTGCCGCAATCCTTAACCATCTCGATCAGGCGATCGAGCAACTTGCGTCCGTGCTCCACGTACGCGATTTCGCGCCCACGAAACATGACTGAAACTTTTGCTTTGTCACCTTCTTGCAGAAAGCGCTGCACATGTTTGAACTTGTAATCCAAATCATGCTCTTCGGTTTGTGGCCGAAGCTGCACTTCCTTGACGTTGATGACGGTCTGTTTTTTCTTCGCGTCGTGCTCTTTCTTCTTCTTCTCGTACATGTACTTGCCGTAATCCGCGATTTTGCAAACTGGCGGATCAGCGGTAGGTGATACCTCGAGAAGATCGTAGCCTCGCTCTTTTGCCATTCGGACAGCATCTTGCGTGAGATAAACACCGATCATTTTACCGGTTTCGTCAATGACACGCACTTGCTGGACGCCGCGGATGCGTTCGTTTACGCGAAGTGAGTCTTTATCTCTGTTGTCCTTGGAATGAGTAGTTCCCCTGGGAGTAACGAGTGGAGCAGCGATCTGAAAATCCTCCTAAAAAGTGACTATAAAAATGAAATGCCGGTTACCCGACATGCCATAAAAGAGTTAGTTAACACAACGGAATTCGTCAAGCAAAGTAATTAGTTGCCCCAAATGGCCGTCATTTTCGCTTCGAATAGCCGCGTGCCGTCTTAACTTTTTGGCGCCGCGCCCGCTTTCGAATGCGCGGTCCTGGCGTAACCACGTGGTCACAGGCCCCGCGCCAGTGGTTAAAACGATGATAAAGCTCGCCAAGCTCTGAAATACTCAGGCGAATCATGGTCGGAGCGACCTTTCGGACCCTCTGCGACTCATACTGTACCCGCTCAATCAATCGACCCAGAAGCTCGAACAACATCAATTACCTCGTGTCAGGCACAGTACTGCCAGACCAGTCATTGAAGGGCAAGTCAGGACTTGGCCACGGGTATACGGCGTCCCAAACCGAATGCCTTGCTGGTGACTTTAAGCGCGGGGGCCGCCTGGCGGCGCTTGAATTCCGAGCTCCGAACCAAGTGCAAAATTTTCTTAACGACGTCGGCGGCAAACCCGGCGCGAATGAGTTCCTGCTCTTCAGCCAGGCCCTCGAAGTGCATTTCGAGCAGCTTGTCCAGAATTTCGTATGGCGGCAGCGAGTCCTGATCGGTCTGGTTCGGACGCAGCTCGGCGCTGGGCGGCTTCGTAAGTGTGGACTGCGGAATCCATGGGTTGTGCTTGTTGATACCGAGCGCCAGTTTATACACCAAAGTTTTGTAGACGTCGCCTAGAGGTGCCAGCGCGCCGGCCATGTCGCCATAGGTGGTGCAGTAACCCACGCCCAGCTCGGACTTGTTTCCGGTGGTTAAAACCAGCCCGTTACGTTTGTTGGCCAGAGCCATCAGCATTACCCCGCGCATTCGGGCCTGGATGTTTTCTTCAGTCACATCGGGCGGCAGGCCGCCAAAAGCAGGCTTGAGTTCCATGAGCAGGGCCGAGAAAACGAATTTGAGCGAAAGCACGCGATACTCGCAGCCGATGGCGCGCGCCAGCGCCTCGGCATCGGACAGGCTGTGCGACGACGAGTACTGACTGGGCATTGAAACGCCCAGGACGTTGCGCGGCCCCAGGGCTTCGGCCGCGAGGCTGGCGATGACCGCCGAATCAATTCCACCGGAAAGGCCTACCACCGCGCGTTTGAAGCCGGTCTTGCGAAAATAATCGCGAATGCCGGTTACGAGCGCCTTATGCAAAAGCTCCAGGTCGCCTTCGGCATCCGACGTCCTCTGCGGTTTCTGCGAGCCGACGAACATTTTATCCCAGGTCTTTTCGGTCTCGCCGGTCTGCCAGGCCGCGACCTCGGTAACCGTGGTCGCCTTGCCCGGAGCGAAATCGATAATCGCGATGCCTTCGCGAAAACTTGGCATTTCGTAAAGCACCTCGCCGGCCGCCGAGTAAACCAGGCTGCCGCCGTCGAAAAGAATTTCGTCATTGGCGCCCACCTGATTGACGTAAATCAGCGGTGCGCCGATTCGCTTCACGAACCCGGCAAGCAGCTGCTGACGCCTTTTGCGCTTGTTGATTTCAAACGGTGACGCGCTGATGTTGATAACGAAGCTTGCGCCCTTCAGATCGGCGGCGGGATCGGAGCTGTACAGATGCCGGCCCAGGCGGGTGTCGTCGTACCAAGCGTCTTCGCAGACAGACAAACCCACCTTGCCCCAAGGCGAATCCCACAATTGCGTCTCCTTGCCCGGCTCGAAGTAGCGAGCCTCATCGAACACATCGTAAGTGGGCAGCAGGCGCTTGGGCTGGAAAACCGCCGTTTCGTTCTTATGCAGCACGACTGCGGCGTTGTGGATCGCGCGGCCCTTGGGGCTGGGATTGCCCATGATACTGCCCAAAACAATGGTTTCGGGCGCATTGGGAATATCGTTGATCTGACGCTGCAGACTCAGCAAAGCTTCGGCGTTGGCCCCCACAAAACCAGGCCGGTCGAGCAAATCCAGCGGCGGATAAGACGACAGGCAAAGCTCGGGGAAAATGGCGAGCTCGGCTTTTTCGGCGGCAGCGCGACGCAGGAAATCGCAGATTTTATCCACATTGTGGATAAATCCGCCGACAACGGTATTCAGCTGGCAGAGCGCGACTCTCATTATCGAATAAGTTACCGCTGGAGAATGGGCCACGCAACCCCATTGGTACCTAAATCGGTCAGTCCGCCAAACCCGGCAATTGGATGCCCAGCTTTTCTTGCTTCAGAAGGCGTCCAGACTCATTGAGCTCGACCCAGTATCCCGGATCAAAATCGTAATAGCTGCGACCATCGGGACTCCAGATTCGGCAATCGCTCACGAGAATTCCGGACTGGATTTTTCCACCGTCAAAGAACTGCGCCTCGCGGGCGTGAAGACTATGACCGACGGCCCATTCCGAGCTGAAATCGCAAGAGCGCTTCTCCGTGATGGGAAGGGTGGACCTGTCGATCACTCCGTTTTCGATCGTTCCATCGCGAAAAAGCGAAACCAGCTGCGCCTTGAAATGGGCGCCATATCTTTCGGTGGGCTCAGCGAGATTGCCTCTGAGGAGAAAGCCTTCCCTGTCGAAAGTCAAAACATCGCGAAATAATAATCCGTTGATCCGGGTCGGCTCAAAGAGCGTTGCGTAAGCCAGTTTGCCGCTAACGTAAAACTGCACGCTCCCCTTGTATTTGATACCACCGATTTCGGCGATCTCGGCGAAGGTTCCCGAATTCACCTTGCCGCCGTCGTGGAATGAAATATCGCCAACGTAGTTATAGTCGCCGATGCGCGTCGGTTCGGCGAGAGTTCCAGCCCGGATTTGCGTAGCACCGCCAACAATCTGATAAAAAACAATTCCATTGATGAAAGCCATGCCCTGGACGACGGTTCGTCGCGCCAGCGTACCCTGCTCGACGGCGCCATCGGAAAAGTAGCGAACTTCCCCTTGAAGAGCCAAGCCGTTCGGCAAGCCGGCCGTAATGCACGCGATTGCCCGGGTAGAACTCCACGCTGCGAAAGACATAAGACAGCCCGCCCGTAAAGGCGGGGTTGTAGTCTGCCACGACATTTTGTTTTTCGCAGACCGTATAGCCCGTCACAAGCCCTTGCAGTCTTTCGTTTCCGGGTTTTTCGTCATGAAACGCGACGGCTGGTTCATGGTGCTGCTCAAGCATGCGCCATCGATCTTGTCCGGCCGGGCTGAGCGAATAGGGCGCCGTGACGAGCGCTCGCTCGACTAGCAATGTGCCGTCGTTCAGCTGGCGGAAGATCTCGAGCTCTTGGATCTCGCCTGGGGTCGCGGCCGCTTGAAACCCCACGAACTCATCGGGATGAAACACGCCGCGTTCGATAAGCGCCGTGAAACCGGGAATGCGGTTACGAAAACCGTCGCCCTGCGGCGTGAAGGCCAACTGGGCCTCGCCTACCGAGAAGTCGTCGAGCTTGGCCGAGCGGAAGGTGCAGGTGTAAGTGTGCACGACTTGTTCTTCATCGCGATAGAGCTGAAAGCTCGCTGTACGCGCCGAATTCCCAAAATGATTGCGCAGGCGAAAGACTTCAACGTCCTGGACAGAGGTACCGGCGAAGGC
>JACQAW010000322.1 GCA_016194725.1 Deltaproteobacteria bacterium | reverse complement strand
TGGTTTCTGGCAATGCATGGATACGATGCGCGACGTGACTCTGCTGCGCGAGCTGTGGGCTTCGGGGCATCCGCCCTGGAGAAAATGAGCCGTGGCTGCCCGGGAGTTTCCGTTTCAGCAGCTCATCGTCATCGGAGGTACCGGGCAAACCGGCCACCGAGTATTGGAGCTGGCGGTTGAGTTTTCGAATGCAAGGCTGGTGGCTACCTCGCGCAAGGCGACGGTAGATTCCGGATGCGCGCTGCCAGACGGCCCGCTTGCCGCGACGGTGATGCAGGACGCGAAGAAATGGGGTGCGAAGGTAAAATGGTGCGCGCTCGATCTTGAAGCTGACACTCCGGCCCTTTTGCGGGCCCTCGAGCTGCTGGCCGCGAATCTAATGACGGGTAAACGCACGGCGCTGGTATTCGCGTCAGCTTTTACCAATGTCGAGGCGTGCGAGGCCGATGCCCGGTTCTGCGAACGCGTCAATGAGCGCAATACGGCCGCGGTACTGAAATGGGCGCGTGACCGTTTTGGCGCCACGCTGGTTTTTTTCAGCAGCGATTATGTTTTCGACGGAGTCGCGGGCCCGTACGTTGAAAATGCGCCTCGCGCCCCGCTTTCGGTATATGGGCGCTCGAAAGCTTTCATTGAGGAATGGCTCGAGAACAATGCGCCCGCCTCGCTGATCATACGCACTACTGGTGTTTATGATTATCTGCCGGGCTCGAAGAATTTTCTGATGCAGATGCTGGCGGCCTGGGGGCAGGGCAAGCCCACGCCAGTTCCCAACGACCAGCTCGCAAACCCGGTCTGGGCGCATGACCTTGCGCGGGCGACACTGGAGCTGCTGGGACGGAGCTGCCGCGGAGTCTATAACGTGGCAGGCGCCACGCGGCTGGTGCGCGCCGATTTTGCTGGGATGATTGCAAAGGTTTTCGGCCTGGATTCGGCCCTGGTTCAGCCCATCGAAACCAAAGCTTTGGGTCAGAAGGCCTTGCGGCCGCTCGACGGCGGCTTGGTTTGCGACAAACTCAAGTCAGAGCTGGGCTGGGCGCCGGCTGGAGCCGCCGAGGTTTTGGAGTCGCTCAAGTGGTTATATACTCGCTAAGGCCCGGTTTGCGGGCGTCCGACCTTTGATCTTTTGTCAGATGGGCGTTGTCCGCCGTCTATGCTATACCCGACTCCATGTTTCATCAAATGTTGGTAAGCTGGTTCAACTTTGTCCGCGACTGGGGCTATGTCGGGGTTTTCGTGCTCATGGCCATCGAAAGCTCGGTTGTTCCCATTCCTTCGGAAGTCGTCATGGCCCCTGCCGCCTTCTGGGCCGCGCAGGGCAAGATGGACTTCTGGCTGGTGGTGCTGGCCGGTACCGTGGGCAGCTATGCCGGCTCGCTGGTCAGCTACGTTGTTTCCCGGGCGGTTGGCGCCCCGGTCGTTGCACGGTACGGAAAATATTTCTTGGTGCCAGAAAAGAAGCTACTCCTGGCCGAAGCCTGGATCACGCGCTACGGCGTAGCCGGCATATTTTTCTCACGTCTGCTTCCCGTTGTCCGCCACCTGATCTCGATTCCGGCAGGAATATTGAAGATGAATATTGTTCGATTTTCGGCTGCGACGACGCTGGGCGCAGGACTTTGGTGCACGATTTTGAGCTGGTGGGGCGTGAAGGTGATCGGTGACCGTCCCGATCTGCTGGACTCGCCCGAGACTCTGGTGGCGGTTTGCCGCGATAAATTGCAATGGTTTGTGGGGGCTGTCATAGTTCTTGCAGCGGCCTATGCATTGGTCATGTACGTGAAGCGAAAGCAAGCGACGCCCGTAAACGCCCTATAGACGCGGGCATCCCAAATGGTACTATATTTTTGTGAACGTACGGAGCGCACAGCCGCAAGAGCTCGATGAAGTCTTTCTGATGGGGTACGACGCCTGGGGCGCCGGTCTTCCCGTACAGATGTTTCTTGATTCCTGCCTGGCCTCTTATAAGTACAAGCAGGGCACGTTTTACGTGCTCGATGATGACAATGGCACTCTGCTGTCGTCGTGCATCGTTTATCCGCTTACGGCCTTCGGTGGCGTGGTTTCGGAACGGGCCGTGGGTATTGGCAGCATCGCAACCATGGCCTCGCAGCGGCATCGCGGGTACGCATCGATTTTTCTGGCCATGCTGATGGAGTCGCTCGAGTGCGAAGGGGTCGATGCCTTTTTCCTGCATTCCGATATCTCGCCTAAGATTTACCAGAATCTGGGATTCAGCCCTGCGCCTGAAAGGTTCCGCTCCAAGTCTGATGGCAGCGTTCCCATGCTGCGCTTGAGTGGGGGTCGAGAAGTTACTCGCGAGCGATGGCAAGAAATTATCATGCCTACTTACTTCTGACCCCCATCTTTCCCCCCCCCCGCGCCCATCGCCAAAAAAAATGGCAAAGCCTCAGACAGCCCGCAGCTGGTGCTGCGGGAACTGCGCTTCGCGCCCCTTCGGGAGCGTTTTGCCATTTTTTTTAATGTCGATGGGCGCGGGGGAGAAAAGATGGGACCCCAGAGGTTAATTAGCGTTTGAGTTCGTTTAGGACGGATTGGGCCAGGCTTACTTCGAACTTCATGGCCAGCCACAGGCATACGACTGAGGCGAGTAGGATTACTACGCAGGCTCGGGATACTCGGAAGAACTTCGAGGACGACAGCTTGTATTTGAAAATGGCCTTCGACAGGAATACTCCGGTCATTCCTGCGGTGACGTAGGAGACGGTTTCCAGGATCAGGTGGGGCATGACAGCCAGGGTGTAGAACCAGGCGTGGGGAACTCCGGTTTCGTGGGCGGAATGGATGAAGGAAAAAATCGAGAGCGACCAGATCATCGCGTTCCAGCAGATGACGAGCAAAATGCCCGCGCCTCGATATATGAAGGCCAGCAGCATGCACGCAATGAGCACACGCAGATTGTGCAGGAACAGCGGCCCGGCCTGATTGCTGAACAAGGGGCCGGCCTGAGTGACGGGCGCCAGAAAATAGACGGGCGCAGCCAGCTGGCACGCGATGGTGGCGCCGAAAACGCTCATGAAGATGGTGACGACTTTGAGCGTGAGCACCGAATTTGCGGTCCAGGCCGAGCGCCGGTGCACCCAGATGGCATCGCGATTCTCGGTGAGCAGCTCGTTCATGAGGGTGACGAGAAATATCGCGGTCAGGCCCGTGCTGGCGATAAGTAGGGATTCACGGAAGAAAAAGGCTGAAATAGTCATACCCAGGAGGGTTGCCCCCACCCCTAGTCCAAAGCCCTTGATATAACTCACTGGAAATACTGGAAATTTTTTCATGATCTTGTGCTTAATTCTACTCATAGGTGCTTAGCGACGCGTAGTGTTAAAATAGACAAATAGGGGCAAGTTTTCCGAATGCAGTTTTCCAGGCATGTTCGTCAGTATTGGCCGTTGTCTATTGTCACCATCGCTATCGTACTCGGTTTACCCTTCTTAACGGGGCACGGAGAAAAGCGTCCCGGCCTTGCGGGTATCACGGGCCGGGCAGGTGGACTGTCTGTCGACGGTGACGATTTGATCGTGGAAGCGTTAAACAACAAGCGTCAGGCGGGATACACGCGCCCTGATGGCATGTTGCCGCTTTACGGTTT
This sequence comes from Deltaproteobacteria bacterium, assembly GCA_016194725.1. Taxonomy (GTDB): domain Bacteria; phylum Bdellovibrionota; class UBA1018; order UBA1018; family UBA923; genus JACQAX01. The sequence goes on along the minus strand of JACQAW010000322.1, from coordinate 6,757 downwards.
TGACGGGGTGGTGCTCAATACTCCGATTTTCAAATCATGGTGGGACGGCAACGCCGTTGTGGCAGGCGCGAAGCTGAAAGAGCTGCACGCGAACACCGTGGTGCTGGGCCAGATTTGGAAAGACAGCAATCATTTTCATGACAATGTGGCGCGCATGCACGGCGCGGGCATGAAAATCATCGTGCAGGTTACCGATGCCCAGGACTGGGTTGACCTGCGTGAAGACGCGACGGGCAAGCTGCAGCCGTTGCCGTTTACTTTTGTTTCAGGCCGGGCAACGCATGTTCTGGCCGAGGCGAAAGCCCAGAGCGTGGGGCGCTTTGCCGATTACATTCTTATCGGCGGCGACACTCAGAGCTTTGCCAACCAGCTGCAGCGCCAGAAAATGTATCAGGTCACCAAACAGTATTTTCCGGATACGCCCATCGTGCGCCGATATAACGCCGACATCATGCGGGCAGAGGGCATGCAGGGCAAATCGCATCCCATGGGCGGCGTCTGGGACGATTATCGGTTTGGCCCGGATGAGTGCGATATCGCGCTGGTGTCGGTTGGCCGCGGCGTTGACGAAGGCCGCGCCGGCGTGCGCGTGGCTGGCGTGCTGGAGCAGCTGAATCATATCGTCTCAATCGTGAAAAGCCGCCATAATGACGCCGGCATCATTGTTACCGCGCAGCTGGGCGACGAGCGGCTGCTCAACAACAACAAGGGCGGCATGTGGTCGAGCAAGGAAATCGATCAGTTTGTAAGCGCGATTCTGACCAGTGCAGCGGTTGATGGATTGGTATTGAAGGGACTGGGTCAATACACCTACGATCTGGGCCACCCGGACTTCGTGGCGCAGCGTCAGGCTTTTCGTGATGCCGCTCCTTCGCTTTCGCCTACTGAGGCGGCTTCGCAGGCTGAAGGCGTGGGTATAGACCGAGCCCCAGCCTCTGCGCCAGCTACTGGCAATCAATAGGAACTCCTGCTTTTGATTCGGGTGGATTTCGACTATAGATGATTTCATGCGCGCCCGTAGCTCAGTTGGATAGAGTAGCTGGCTTCGAACCAGTTGGTCGGGAGTTCGAATCTCTCCGGGCGCGCCAAAAACTTCCGAAAATCGCGCGATACTTCGTCAGAGATTGGCAGAAAATCCTCAGCGTACACGAGTACGCTTCCGGTTTTCTGCCAATCTCTTCCTCGTCTCGCACGATTTTGGGAAGTTTTTGAAAACCCATGACGGTTCGCATCACTGAGTTTAAATATACGACATGTTTCTTTTCGTACAGGCATGCCGGTGCATTAAAGAGAATCGGCCTCAACCGCGAGGAAGCTGGTGATCGCTCCGGTTGTGTTCCCCGCACTGGCGGTGGCCGAGACGTAAGGGACCACGCAGCCACCGGCGCCGCACGGATCAGCAAAGCTGGCCGTGGTTGCGGTATGGCTCACCCCGCTTGAATCTACGAGAGTTCCACCGGCAAGGTAGCTGCCGTCGGGTTGTTTCACGAAGAAACAGCTGATCGTTGCTTGCCCGTCCGGTGTTGAAACGGCGGTAGCCGTGGCATTGGAGCCGACCAGGAGATTGGTAGATCCGCCGGTTCCCACTACAAAGCTGGGCGAGGTAAGCGCACTCTGCGTCCAAGTTACGGAACACCCGAGCACCGCGCCGGGATTCGCATTGGTTCCGTTCCCCATACCGATGGCGACCGTCATGTTCTGGCCCGGGCTACCGCTGACGGAGAGTGCCGTGGCGACGGCTGAGAGATAGTAGAGGGCCGCTCCCGCGTGGCCACGGGCTACGGCGACGTTGGCAAAGGTCGAACTGCCGGTCGCGCCGATGTCGCTGTTGAGCAGATCCAGGCCGATCCCGGCGGGGCCTGAGACCTTGGTGGTCAGGCTCGTGGAGCTACCCATGGTATTCCAGGTTGAGTTCGCGATGGTGGTGAGAAAGCCCGCGGCTGGCGGATACAGGAGGGAATCGAAGACGATGACAAAGGGCACGGCGCTGCTGCACGAATACGCCTGCGTCGGATCAAAGCTCACCGGTATGGTGACAGTCTTTGCAAGGTCGGCGGCACTGGTCGTGACCGACCCGATCCTTGCCTCCTGGGTAAGGGATGAGCTGCCCTGCGAGATATCCGGGCAGGTGGGTGAGGACGTGCCATAAGCCTCAAAGACGATGCCGTCGCTTACGGGAATGTTGACCTGAAACGTGCTGCCGATGCCGGCGCGCATTCCATCGGCGATCCCTTGAAGAACATTGCTGTTGCAGACGGGAGAGGTCGGAATCAAGCCGCTGCGGGCGTTCACGGCGAAACAGTTGAGCTGTGAAAGGCTGGTGAGCGTGCTGGGAATCGTGATCGAAGAGAGAATGGAAAAAGCCGAGCCGAGCGCGGTATCGAGAGCGGAGTTGCCCGGCGCTCCAGACTCCGCGAGGCGAATGCGTATTGAAGGGGCATTGCCCGGCTTCAGCGAACAACCTGCAGCTGTGGCAAGAGTCGAGCACAGGGCTGCAGTGACTAGGATGATATTAGGTCTTCGCACCACCACATCATATCCGGAATTCCTGTTTACGCATCAACGATGTCAGCGGACCGATCCCGCGTGGCATTGATCTTAAAGAGTCGACATTACGTAACGAAGCCGAGCGCCATGGCCCACGGGCCTGATCCAGCCGCGCTCCTGCCATTCCCGCAATCGAACGGCAGCCTGCGAGCGCGAGAGGTCATAGTATTCGCTGAGGTCTTTTGCCGCGAATTCGGAATGCTGCCTTAAAAATGACGGTCCTGTTTTCGGAAAACCGATTGAAACCGATACCGCTTCGATACTGGCAGGGCTTAGAAAAATGATTCGGTCGCGGACTTCGATGCCGGCTTTGTAGGTCGTGCGCAGGCGCGCGATGAGCTTGTGCAGCCTGGCTTCGAGCTGAGGATAGGCGTAGACTTCTTCGGGCCAGATCACGGCCTTGGCCCGTTCCAGGCTCAGGCCCCAATCTTCGGCGATGCGCAGCGAGGCCAGCAGGCGCAGCTCGTGGTTGAGTCCCAGAACCCAACGGCCTCGTTCGCGGAATTCGTCGGCATCCACGTCGAGCTGCAGGGGGCAGGCCTCGTTTCCGAAACGGGCGGGGGCGTGTTTGAGGAAATCCGTGAAGCCTGCTGAAAGGCCGGGGTAGTGGGTCAGGCGTGCCTGCTCGGATGGCGTGAGCGCACCGACTTCATCGAGCAGGCGAAAAACGTCTAGCCAAGCCTCGGGCCGCAGGGCAAGCCCTCGCAGGGAAGCCGCCGCCTCTTTGAGCTTCGCTGTTCCGCGTGCGCGATCGCCAAGATTGAAGGCCACGTAACCTTCCCATTTGTCCAGAATGGCGCGGTCGGGCGTGCGGTCGTCGGCCGGAAAGCAGGTGCGAGCTTTTTCCAGCAGGGGCAGCGCCTCTTGCCACCGGGCGCAGCGGGCAAGATACTCGCCCCAGGCCTCGAGGGCGATTCCAGTCAGTAAAATCTCGCCGGCCGCGCGTTTGGTTTCAACGATCGCGCGGGCCACTGCGATGGCTTCGTCAAACCGTTTCAGGCCGGCAAGCGAGTCGGCGAGACTCAGTCGATTGATCGACGAACGATAGCTTTCAGGTTCTTCGTCGAGCTTGCTCATCTGCTGGAAATGAGCGTAAGCCGGCTCGTATTCAAAGTTGGCCAGAAAGATGTTGGCCAATACCTGATTCGATTCCGCATCGTGCGCGACCAGCTTGCGGGCCAGCATTAAAGCCTGCGGGCTTGCTCCCAGAAGATTCAAGAGCCTGGCAGCCCAAAGGATTTTGCGGCCTCGGGGCTGGCGCGTGCTGAAGTCCTTGCCCACCGGCAGCGCTTCTTGCAACGAGTCGGCGACCAGAAGAAAAGCTTCGCGAAAAAGGCCCAGCCGCCGGTACCAGTCACAGGCCTGAATCAGGCTTTTGAAATCGCCGCGCGCGTTCGGGCTGCGCAGATATTTTCTGATCTGAATTCCGGCCGCGCGTGTTTTTCTTTCGCGTACCAAAGTTTCAATAGTGGCTGCGGCCGTGCTTTTCATTCTCAGGACCGAGATTACACCCGATTGGGAATCTAAAAAAGGGTAAGCCGCCAGGAGTCCATGAACCCTTGGCGGCCTGGAAAGCGAAAGAGAGTACCAGTGGGTCAGAGCTGGGCTCCCGCTTTTACGAGTACCGCGCGATTGGCGGGCTGCAAGCGGGCGTAGAACAGAACCGACTTGCCTTCCTTGTCGCGAACGTTCACCTGGGCGCCGCGTGCCAGCAGCGCAGTGAGCACATCCTGGGTGCCGGCTACACCTGCGATGATCATCAACGCCGTACGGCCACCGGCAAGCCGGTCCGTGACGCTGATCGAGGGCGAAAACATGATGATCCAATCCGCATGGCCTTGCTGTGCCGCATATTCCAACGGGGTGCTGTTGTTGGATGGCGTCAGTGGATTCGCGCCGTACTGAATGAACATGGCTATCAGGCTGTTCTGCTGAGACGCGGTGACATACCCATTGATGAGGACGGTGGCCAGTCCCACATCCGGGCTGGCTCCGCTTTCCATCAGAGCTTGCACCTGATTGGTGTTTTCAGCGCTCCAGAGGGGGCGTCCGTAGTAGTCCCGTTTCGCCAGATTTTGCACGAGCAGGTCGGTCAGGTCCTGATCGGCTTGTTTTTGTTCGCCGGCCGTGAGCTTGCCGCGGCTTTCGCGGTTCAGGGCGTCGGGGCTTTGCTTGACGGTGGGCTGGCGATCCGGATCGGTGGTGGGCGCCACGGGTGGAATGACGGGAACCGGCGCGGGTTCGCGGTAATTTGCCGCACGCGAGCCGTTGGCCGCATCGGCGTACTGGCTGCGAAACAGGTCGCGATGTTTTTTGAACAGCGCTTTATAGGACATTTCGACGCGATCGACTTCCAGCTTGATGTGGCGATAGCGTGGGTTGAAAATCGCGCTGCCTGCGCCCCGAAGCAGCTCGGCGGTGGTTACGCCGATTACCGAAAGAGGCGTCACCATTCCGGCCGCTGCCACTTTAAAAAGATTGTGGTCCTTATTATTGGGTACCAGTCTCTTGAACGTCCGGGCAAACGAAACTCGCAGCACGGGATGCTGAAAGTTCCAGAAGATGCGCGTATCGGCGCTAAGGTGCCTGAAATCCAGGTCCTGGTTTGCGTGCTCTGCAAACCGGGTCAGGTCTTCAAAAGCCTGACTGACTTCGATGACGCAAACTTCAGAAATGCAAAGCGCCAGCGCGGCGGCCTCGTCAATGACCGAATTTGAAATTTCATTCATGGCTGAGCCGTAATGGCCTTGGGTGAGCTGCGAAGACGCCTGTGTGATCGTGGCGACTTTTTCTTCATCCAGATCGGCCTGGTTCACGATGACCGAGTAACGGATGATGCCACGTTTCATATTGGCAAGTTGCTGAATGGAATTGAAGACGCGGTTCGACAGAATTTCGATGGCCTTGTCGTAAGCGACTTTGTCGCCGGGGTGCCTGAGGGCATCGATATTGATTTCGGAAGGCCCGATAACTCCCTGCTGCTCAATTCCGTTCAAAAGCTTTTTGATCTCTTCTTCAGACAGGTCCAGATTGCGCATGGGGTTGTTCGGGTCTTTGACCGGGGTCTGCGTTGCCGCGCTTGGCGCGTGGCGTTTGGGACCCAGGGCCCAGGCCGGTGAGGACGGTGCTGCCAGGCCCAGGGCCAGGACCAATGCCAGCCAAAAACCAGTGTTCCACTTGTTCATTATAATGTTCTCCATATTGTACTCCTTGCGGCGCGTTAATAGCGGAAGGGGGGCATTAACCGATATGGAGAAAAATCGGACGCCGCTGGGAGCTGTAATTGACTAATTGCGTCAAATTATGATAAGACTGCCGTAATGCGTTTTACGTGGGCAACCGTATTGGGACTGATTTCGCTGCTGGGTGCCGGCACGCCGGCGCACGCCAATGGCGTGGATCGTGGTGGCGGCGATGCTTACGAGCAGGAATTTCGCACGTTGGGACATCAAGTTTCCACGAAGATTCAGGCGTTGCGCACCGAAGCCGCTACTCACAAGCTTGATATCTCGCCCGAGCTGCTGGGCATCGATCTGGTGGCGTTTCTGGCCGCGGTGGATTCGATTCCGGTCGTGTCCACGCCAGACCCCGTTCTGGTCCTGGTCGATGGCAAGCTGGTTCCGCGCGAGGCCGCCAACTCGGTGCTCGAAAAAACGATCTGGGTCAATCGCCCCATGTGGGATAGCCCCACCAACAGCCGCATTGCCAAGCAAAGCATCGTGCTGCACGAGTATCTGGGCATCATGAACGTGGACCGCGCCTACCAGCTATCGCTTATTTTTCGCCAGCGTTTGGAATTCGAGGCGGATACCTCCCAGTTTAAAATCGCCCTGGCCGATCAGGTCAAAAATCTCGGCGGCGCGCTGAGCGATCATTTCAAGGTGAACTTCGAGCCTGCCTTCGCGCGCATGGAAACCATCGCCACCACCGCCGAGTACAAGCGCTGCATCGACAAGAAATGGAAGGCAAGCCGGCCCGAGCGACTGGCGGAATGTTTTGGCGTTACCGCCATGATTTTGCACGCCGCGAAGCTGCAGCCCGTTTCGGCGGACACGGATTTGAGATCGCGTGCCCTGGAAGATGGCGGGAATGCACTGGTATTTGAGCTGATGAAGGCGGAACACCGCTGTGGGCAGCCCCACCCCCGGGCATTGCTGAACTGGCTTTTTGACTCGAACCGCAAGTGGCAGATCGTTTGCCCAAAGCTGGA
>JACQAW010000321.1 GCA_016194725.1 Deltaproteobacteria bacterium | reverse complement strand
ATCAGAAAAGCGTTGAGCGAGTACATGGACAGCGAAGTTCCCAAAGTCGTGCCTTCGGGCCAGCTTATTCCTGCTGGCAAGAAGGACCAGCCTGACGAGACTCCGCCGGTCGTAACCATTGGCGTGCAGAATCTTTTGCAGCGAGCTTTGTTTCACGTGCAGTCGTCGGGCAAAGACGAGGTTCAGCCCAAAGACCTTTTCGTGGCATTGTTTCAGGCCAAAGATTCGCGTTCGCTGTATCTGCTGACCAAGTTTGGCATTGAGCGGCTGGACGTTTTGCATATCATCAGCCACGGCGTGCTGGGGGGCGACGACAATATCCCAGCAGTGCCTACCGTGGGTACGGGCGAGGAAGAGGCGCGCAAGCCCAAGCGGGAAGCCGATGCCCTGGAAACGTATGCCACGAATCTCAACGAGCTGGCGCGCGCGGGAAGGATCGATCCGCTCATCGGCCGTCAGACCGAACTTGAACGCATGGTGCAGACGCTTTGTCGTCGTCGCAAGAATAATCCTTTGCTGGTGGGCGAGGCCGGCGTGGGCAAGACCGCGTTGGCCGAGGGGCTGGCCGTGCGCATTGTCGACGGCGAGGTGCCGGATTTGCTGAAAAACGCCGAAGTGTATTCGCTAGACATGGGAACGCTGCTGGCCGGTGCCCGTTTTCGCGGCGACTTCGAGCAGCGCCTGAAAAAAGTGCTGAGCGAGCTGGTGCGAAAAAAAGATCAGGGCAAAACCCCGATTCTGTTCATAGACGAGATTCACACCGTCATCGGCGCCGGAGCGGTGAGCGGAGGCGTGCTGGACGCGGCCAATATTCTGAAGCCCTTCCTGTCGCGTGGCGAGATTCGCTGCATCGGCTCGACGACTTACGCTGAATATCGGAACGTTTTCGAGAAAGACCATGCGTTGGCGCGCCGGTTTCAGAAAATCGATGTCACCGAACCTACAGTGGAGGACACGATTCAGATTCTGCGCGGCCTGAAATCGAAATTCGAAACTCATCATGACGTGAAGTTTTCCGAGGACGCGATTCGCGCGGCTGTTGATCTGTCGGTGAAGCATCTTACGGAAAGGTTTCTGCCCGACAAGGCCATCGACCTGATTGATGAGGCCGGGGCCCGCGCGCGTCTTTCGAAGAAAAATACGGTCGATGCCGCGGCCATCGAGCAGGTCGTGGCGCAGATTGCGCGTATTCCCGAGCGCTCGGTGTCGAGCAACCAGAAAGATCGCCTTAAAATGCTCGATCGCGATTTGAAACTGGCCATCTTCGGTCAGGACCATGCCATCGAGGTGCTTACCACCGCGATCAGGCTGGCCCGCTCGGGGCTGCGCTCGGGCGAAAAGCCCGTCGGCTCGTTTTTGTTCTGCGGCCCGACCGGCGTGGGCAAGACCGAGCTGAGCAAGCAGCTGGCCCATTCCATGGGCGTGCCCTTTCAGCGTTTCGACATGAGCGAGTACATGGAAAAGCACACGGTCTCGCGCCTGATCGGCGCGCCGCCGGGCTACGTGGGTTTTGAGCAGGCGGGGCTGCTGACCGAGGCCGCGCGCAAGCACCCGCACTGCGTGATTCTGCTCGATGAGGTCGAAAAAGCGCACCCCGATGTGTGGAACATTCTTTTGCAAGTCATGGATCACGGCACGCTCACCGATAATTACGGGCGCAAGTCGGACTATCGCAACATCGTGCTCATCATGACGTCCAACGTCGGAGCGCGCGAGATGGAGCGCCTGCAGCTGGGCATGGGCCCGGTTCAGGCTCCGACCGGGGCCGCGCAGAAGGAAGTCGAAAAGGCGTTCAGTCCTGAGTTCCGCAATCGTCTGGACGCGACGATTTATTTCAACCCGCTCAATATGGTGACCATCGCGCAGGTCGTGGGTAAGCAGCTCGTCGAGCTGGAGTCGCAGCTGCTGACCAAGAACGTCGAGATCGATATCAGCCCTGAAGTGCGCGAATGGCTGGCGCAGAAAGGCTACGATCGCACCATGGGAGCCCGCCCCATGGCCCGTTTGATCCAGGACAAGATTCGCAAACCGCTGGCCGAGGAAATTCTTTTCGGCAAACTCGAAAACGGCGGCTGGGCGCGTCTGACCTTGAAAGGCGGCACGGACGGGAAGGAAGGCGAAATCCATTTCGACTACGAGCCACGCAAGCCAAGTACCGAAGCGGAGCGAGCCGGTGCCAGCTCGAAGTCAGAGCCCGTAAGTTAACCGTTACTCATTCCCGTCGAAGATGAAGGCATCCGTCAGCAAAGTAAAGTACATCGGTGCTGGCGCGGTCAGAACAGGTTCAGGCCGCGCGCGCGGGTTTTTTCCAGACGATCCAGGAACTCATTTCGGGGAATGGCCATGGCACCCAGGGCTTCGAGGTGCGGGGTAACCATTTGTATGTCCATCCAATCGAGGCCGCGCGACCTGAGATGGTCAATCAGGTGAAGCAAGGCGAGCTTCGAGGCATTCGGCTTGAGGTAAAACATGCTTTCGCCGGCGAAGGCGCCGTCGATATCGACGCCATACATGCCGCCGACGAGCTCTTCCCCGTCCCAGCATTCCACGCTGTGCGCATGTCCCTGCTTATGGAAACGCGAGTAGGCGCGCAGCATGTCGCGGGTGATCCAGGTGCCGTCCTGATCGGGCCGAGGCATGCCCGCGCAGAGCGCGATGACCACGTCGAAGGCCTTGTCGATGGTGAAGCGAAACGAAGTTTTTTTCTGAGCCGCTTTGAGGCTGCGTGGCACGTGCAGTCGCGTGAAATCGAGAATGCCGCGTTGAGCGGGGCAGGCCCAGATGACCTCGGCAAAGCTGGGGTCGGGCCAGGGAAAAATGCCCTGACGGTAAGCGAGCAGCAGCGATTCCACGTGCAGGTCGCCGCCCACCGCGACGATGCCGTCGGTGTCGGTTTCGCGCGGATCGGGAAATTTCGTAACCGGCATGAGGGTACTTTGCCCCTTAAGTGCCTGACTTCCAAGTCTAAGTTGAACGGGGCCCGGCGCCGCCTCAAGTTTACGGAAGTTTCTGCCGATAGGTAGGAAAGGCCTGAATCGGTCCTTTCATCACCGGGGGTTCGTATGTCGAAGCAATCCGCAGCCAAACAACATGGTCATCTACGGGCAGTCGTTCATGGTAAACAGGAAGAGAGTCCACTCGCGAACTTGAACCATCAGCTGGAAACCGCCAGCGATCTGCTGAAGATCGAGCCCGATCTGAGAAAGCTTCTCAAAGAGCCCTATCGTGAGCTGCATGTGCAGGTGCCCGTAAAAATGGACAGCGGTAAATTCGAGATTTTTCATGGCTACCGCATTCAGCACAACGGAGTGCGCGGGCCCTACAAGGGCGGCATTCGCTACCATCAAGACGTGGACCGCGACGAGGTGCTGGCGCTGGCCACGCTGATGTCGTGGAAAACCGCGATCGTCGACATTCCGTTTGGCGGCGCCAAAGGCGGCATACAGGTTGACCCGACGAAGATGTCGCCGCGCGAGCTGCAGGCGCTGACGCGTGGTTTTATGTCGAAGATCGATTTGATCATCGGCCCGCATCGCGACATTCCCGCGCCCGACGTCAACACCGACGAAAAGGTCATGGCCTGGATGATGGATGAGTACGGCAAAAAACACGGCTATACGCCGGCAATCGTAACCGGAAAACCCATCGCGCTTGGCGGCAGCGTGGGCCATCGCGAGGCCACCGGCCGTGGCGTGGTGTTCACCATCAAGGAAGCGTGCACCGAGTACGGCATTGACCTGACCCGGGCGACCGCAGTTGTGCAGGGCTTTGGAAACGTGGGCAGCTTTGCCGCGAAGTTTCTTCATGAGCTGGGCTGCAAGATCATCGCGGTGACCGACCTCAACGGCGGCTACTACGATAAGCGCGGGCTGAATATTCCCGAGCTGCTCGATTATGCCGCCAAGAACAAAACCATCGCCGGTTGGGACCGCGCCGATCACATTACCAATGACCAGGTCTTTCGCACGAAATGCGACATCCTGGTGCCCGCGGCCTTGGGCGGCGTATTCACGCCCGAGGTGCCGGCGGCGTGACGGTGAGCTATTTCGAGTGGGCCCAGAATCTTCAGCAGTACCGTTGGGACGTCGAGCACGTGAACACCGAGCTGCAGAAAATCATGAGCCGCTCCTTTCACGAAGTCTATCAGTTGAGCAAGTTGCACGACATTTCGCTGCGAACCGCGGCCTATATGTTGGCGATCGACCGCGTTGCGCAAGCCACTCGCCTTCGAATGCTATGAGCCATCCGGCAGTGCCCGCGTCGAAAAATCGTGTCAGGAAGAAATAGCGTGTGCGCACTTGGGCAGCAGCAGCTTGAGCTTGCGGCTGGTGCCTTCGAGGACGATGGGTCCGTGGCCCGAGCAGAGGCAATCTGTTTGGGGAAGGTCGCTCAGGAATTTGTGCACATGCCGGTTGCACAGCTCGGTGTCCTGGCTGAAGCCCGGCGCGGCAAGGCTCAGGTGCTCGATGAAACGAAGCGGGGGCAGGCCCGCAAGAATGTTGTCGCCGGAAAAAAGAGTGCGCGTGGGCTCGTGAAAAAGCATGACGCTGCCTTCGGTATGCCCTGGGGTGGGCACGACGTTGAAGCCCCACTTCCAGGCGCCTTCGGAATAGGTTTCATCGACCGCGCTGCGGGCCGGATACGCGTCTTCGAAAAGATTGAGCCATTCCTGGTATACCGGCGCGCGGCCAACCGCCATGCGCGGCGGTGCCTTTGCACCACGCAGAAAAGGCGCATCAGCTTCGTGGCAAACCACGGGACAGTCGAACTTGCCGCGCAGCCAGGCGGCGTTGGCGGCGTGGTCGCTGTGGCGATGGGTAAGCAGCACGGCTGTGAGCTCGTGTTTGGCGCGCACGCCGGCAATCCACAGATGCGCCAGCAGGGCGGGACGATCGGTGAAGTAGCCCGTGTCGATCAGGAAGCGGCGGCCCTGAGAGTCGGTGAGCAGCCAGGAGTTGGCAATTTTTACGCCGGCGGCCAGGCCAAGATGAGGTGCGACTTTTTTCATTTGCGATTCTCGAGATGGTAATCGGACTGGTGTTTGCGTCCTTGCCGTTTTAGAAAGGGCGCCACCAGGGCCGCGAAATCAGGAAACAGATCGCCCAGGCGGGCTATCCAGCCGCGCCATGTGGGAATATAGACCTCGAGCGGCCGGTAAGGCAGCACCCGATTCATGATGACCGTCGCGATTTCCTCGACGCTCAGGACATGCGAGGTCGAGAAGGTCAGCGCAGCCTGGTCAAAGTTCGCTTGGAGATCGAGCATCGGGGTGCGCACGGCATCGGGGCATACGACGGTCACGTCCACGCCATGAGTGCGCAGCTCCTGGGCGACAGCCAGGGAAAAACTTCTTACGGCGTACTTTGAGGCGCTGTACAGCGCCAGGCCGGGTACAGGCATGAGTGCGGCAAACGAGGCGATATTAATGATATGGCCCTGGCCCTGGCGAATCATATGTCGCGCCGCCGCCTGAGTTCCGAAAATCACGCCCTTCGTATTGACGTCAAAATGGCGATGCACCTCGACGTCGCTCATGGCATGGGCCCAACCCGGTTTTAAGTAACCCGCGATATTCATGACGACGTCGATTTTGCCATAACGAGCCAAGGCGTCATTCAAGACCTCTTCCCAGTCTTCGGGCCTGGTGACATCGAGTTTCTGCACGGTGGCAGAGGCATTGAGGTCGGTGGCTACGACGTGATGTCCCCGAGTTATCAACATGTGGGCAAGGTGCTGGCCAATGCCGCTGGCGCAGCCCGTGAGCACGAAGGTTTTTTGAATAACGCTCATGACAAGGTCTATATGCCGGGTGTAGGTGTTTTTTCCATGAAAACATCTTTGCTGCTGCTGGTTTTGCTGTTTTGCCCGTCGGCCACCGCGTTTGCCCGTGACTGGGTAAGCCCTGATTTTTTCATTGAAACAGGCGTGGCGCCCGAGTCTCAAGCCGCCAAGGGCGGACCACTGGTTACCGACTGCCGCGCGCATATTGCGCAGGTCACGTGCCTGGTCGACCCCGTGCCGCCGGGCGAAAACGAACATCCGCTGACGGGTTCGTACACGAGCACCCCGGGGCTGCCCGTGATTCACACGCATTCCAAGCCTGGAGTGAGCGATTTTTTGTATTTCGTCATCGCGCATGAGTTTGGGCATATTTTTGACTTCGCCAACCAGCTGAATAAATCCGTAAACGAACATGAGCTGGCGCCGGGCAGCTGGGGTGCGCTGTCGTGGAAAGACAATACGACTCCAAGTGCCGGAAACCGGTTTCCAAATCACCGAGGCCTTTGTTTTTACGAGTGCAACGGCAAGACGTTGCCCGCTTCGGCCATCGCGCCATTGTATGAGGCCCTCTACGAGTCGACGAATTTCATCAGCACGTATTCGACCACTGAGCCGTGGGATGATTTTGCGGACAGCCTGGCTTACTACCTTGTCGCGAAGAACCTGGGCACGCGCTACGAGCTCGATACGCAGCAGCCGACTCGCGCGGTGTACGACAGCATTGCGAAGGTAACGTCGGCGCGATTTGCGACGAAGTATCAGTTTCTGGACGCGTTCCTGAAGCGCACCGACATCAAGTATCCTTGAAGCAGGGGCTTAGCTGGCCTTTTTGATGCCGTCTTTATCGGCCTCGACGTTGGCTTTGGCTTCGGCTTCGGTGTTCACCGAAACTGGAGTGGCCAATTCCACGGGGCCGGGCGTGGGTGCGGAAGCATCGAGGCGACGAGTGGCGATGGGGCCGGTATCGCCGGTGGCCACGTCAATGCCCAGCTTCTGGCGGACGTAATGCATCTGATCATTGTAAGCGACAGCGACGTCTTCGAAATAATCTTTTTTGCGAAAGCCCACATTGGCCCAGGTTTCGCCACGAGCCACGGCTTCGAGATGACGGCGCATGCGGTACATGGGGCCGGCCACGCGGTGTGAGAAAATCAGGCCACCCACGATGCTCACCAGAAGCACGCCAACCGACGTGCCGATGAAAATATGGGTGAGCAGCATTTCCATATTATAAAGGACGCGGAAAAATGGGTCAGAGGGCCGCAGGCCCACCTCGACCGCGTATTCGTGGTAGGTCATGAAAAAGTAAGAGCTCGCGACATAGAAAAAGACACATGCGGCAAGCGAGATGACGGCGGTAAAGCCGATGAAGTGCAGCTGGAAGTGCTCATTAATCAGCAACTTACGTCGGGCCCAGCTAGGTCGCTTGGTGTTGGTTCCAGTTTGTGGCTGATTTGGCTGCTCTTCCATGCACCACTGATCGGCTTCCTGGCTTAAAAGATTAATAATAAATTATTGAATAAATCCATTGCATCTACGCGACGCGTTAGTTAATTACTGCCCCGCTATGAAGGCTTTTTTGGGCATTTTTGGGGCACTTTTCATTTCGTCTGCGGCGCGTTGACTACGGCTCTCAAAGAGGGCGCCTCGGCGGTGGAGTTCGATCTTCAGCTCAGTCGTGATGGAGTGGTGGTCCTGGCCCATGACGACAAGCTTCAGCGAATGACCGATGGGCACGGCTGCGTTGCCGATAAAGATTTTACTGAGCTTGAGAAGCTTTCACTGCGCGACGGCACCGGCAAGGTGCACCCGGACCACATGGCCGGGTTTCGCGAAGCTCTTGAGGCGCTGAAATCTTATGACGACCACCACCGCCCGTTCCTGGCCGATATTCACATCAAGGTTTACGATGGTTTTAAAGGGGACTGGGGCGGTGTTCACGACACCTGCCCGGTCACGAAGTATGCCGAGCTGACGCACAAGACCCTGGCGGTTTTAAAAGCTTACGATCTTCTGGATCGCGTGTTCTTTACCTCGTTTGATGATCGTGTGCTGGACCTGATTAAAAAAGAGTCGCCGAAATCGGTGGTTGGCCTGCTTTCGGATTTTCGGCCGGGCCACGCTATCAAACGCGCCATCGGCCGGTATGACGCGGTATCGCTCGCCGCCGAACACCTGACCGCCGACGAAGTGAAGAACGCGCATCAGCACGGTCTTTTGGTTTACGCCTGGTCGCCTGCAAAAGAAGAAGAGATGGAAAAGCTTTTTGCAGTGTATCAAGTCGATGGCGTCATCACGGATAATCTTCCAAACGCATTGCGGGCCTGCAAAAAGAGTTGTTATAACCGGATTCATGAGTGAGTTGCCTGTTACCAGCGCCAAAGCGCGAATTCGCCTGGCCCCTTCGTATTGGATCCACGACAACGCGGTCCCATTTTCTGACGACATTCAGCCGGCCAGCCTTTTTCTGCGCAATCGGCACTACCTTGTGGTGGATACCGAAACTCAAAAAATAGCGCAGGATGTGGGTGGCTGGGACCATGTGGACAAGCTGGGTATTTCAGTGGCTTGTGCCTATGACTCCAAAACCGGCGAAATGCTTTCGTTTCGCGAAAACGAGCTCGAAAAACTGCATAAGCTTTGCAAAGAGCGCCTGGTGGTTGGCTACAACATCATGGGTTTCGATTTGAAAGTGCTTTCGGCCTATGGTTTCGATAGCAAGCGGCTCGACGTATTCGACATCATGCTCGACGTGCAGCAGAACTCGGGCTGGCGCTACGTGAAGCTGGACAATATCGCGAAGGCCACTCTGGGCACCGAGAAAAGCGCTGATGGCTTGCAGGCCGTGGAATGGTACAAGCAGGGCCAGATCGACAAGATTATCGAATATTGCATCAAAGACGTCGAGATCACGCGCGATGTTTTCGTTTATGGCATGAAGAACGGAAATATTAAAATTGCCAAGGCGGATGGGACTAGTGCGGCTTTCCCGGTCCAGTGGACGTGATTGAAACCGAAACCGGTCACACTTCCTGCCGCCACTTGATCGAGCAGCCCATGGACGGAATCTGATCTGCCGAGACGGGTTTACCCGCGAGCAACGCCACCAGAGCTTCGCGCAGGTCATGCCGGCGAATTTTTGTCGGGTCTTTCCAGTTGTCATCGATGCGGCCCCGATAGGCGAGCTTGAGAGCTTTATCGAAAACGAAAATATCGGGCGTGCAAACCGCATCGTAGGCGTGGGCCACCTCCTGGGTGGCATCGATGAGATACGGAAAATCAAAGCCAACCGCGGACGCCTGAAGTCGCATGTTTTCGGGCGAATCTTCGGGATACTGATCGGTATCGTTGCTGTTGATTCCGATGAACTGCACGCCTTTGGGCGTGAGCTCGCGCGCCAGCGCGGCTATGCGGTCCTGAGTGGCTATGACGTAGGGGCAATGTTTGCAGATGAACATCACGACCACGGCATTCTTGCCCTTGTAGCTTTCAAGGGAATAGGTCTTGCCGTCTATGCCAGGCAGCTTGAAGTTCGGAGCAGATTTTCCAAGCGGAACCATTTCAGAATAGGTAAGTGCCATCGGCTTTCTCTCCCTGTGAATACCATATCGTGGTATTGCGGCAATGCGTAGCGGCAAAAAAAGACGACGCCTTAAATATCTGCTAGGCTCTTGAGCCATGGCATTCGATTACGATTACATCGTCATTGGTTCGGGATTTGGCGGCAGCGTTTCGACAATGCGCCTGGCCGAAAAAGGTTACAGGGTAGCGGTACTCGAGCGCGGTAAACGGTTCAAGGCCAGCGATTTCGCGCGCACGAACTGGGACCTGCGCCGTTATCTTTGGATGCCGTTGCTGAAATGTTTTGGAATCCAGAACATGAGCTTGTTCAAGAATGTGCTGATTTTAAGCGGCGCCGGCGTAGGCGGCGGCAGCCTGGTTTATGCCAACACCCTGCTGCAGCCGGGCGATGCATTTTATAACGCCGCTAACTGGCGCGAGCTGGCCGACTGGAAAAGCGAGCTGGCGCCGTGCTACGCCACCGCCCGAAAAATGCTGGGCGTGACTCGCAATCCGCACCTGAACGAGGTGGACGAGAAGCTGCGCGAGGTGGCCCGCGAAATGGGGCGTGAGTCGACGTTTACCAGCGTTGACGTGGGTATCTTTTTCGGCAAGCCCGGCGAAGAGGGCAAGACCGTGCCAGACCCATACTTCGATGGCCAGGGGCCGGCGCGCGCGGGCTGCAAACTTTGTGGCGCCTGCATGGTGGGCTGCGTGCACAACTCCAAGAACACGTTGGACAAGAATTACCTGTTTTTTGCCGAAAAAAGCGGCGCCGAGATTCTGCCCGAGTCGAGCGTGTACGACATCAAGCCGATTGGCAGAGGCACTGGCGAGCAGGGTTACGAAATCTACGTCGAGCGCTCCACCGCCTGGTTTGCCAAAGAGCGCCGCATGCTTACGGCCAAAGGAATTGTTTTGTCGGCCGGCGTGCTGGGCACCGTAAATTTATTGCTTAAGTGCCGCGACGTAAACGGGTCGCTGCCCAAGCTTTCAGAGCGGCTGGGTCATGACGTGCGCACCAACAGCGAGGCGATTTTGGGCGTCACCACGCGCGACAGTGGCAAGGACCTTTCGCAGGGCATTGCCATCACCTCTGGTTTTTATGCCGATGCGGTGACGCACATCGAACCCGTGCGATACCCTAAGGGCTCGTCGTTCATGAAAGTTTTGGCGGCGCCCATGGCTGACGCGGGCAACCTTTTCACTCGTCCGCTGAAAATGCTGCTCGCCACGGTAGCTCATCCCATCGATTCCGTGCGCCTGCTGTTCAACGCGCATTGGGCCGAGAAATCGATTATTTTGCTGGTCATGCAAACCCTGGACAACAAGATGCAATTCAGATTCGGCAGGAACCTGTTCACCCTGTTTCGCAGGCGCATGACCACGCATGTGGCCCCCGATCAGAGGGTGCCTTCGTACATCGCGATTGGCCACGTGGTGGCGCGCGCGCTTGCCAAAAAAATAAACGGCATTCCGCAGAGCGCGGTCAATGAGGTGATGCTGCAGATTCCCACCACGGCCCATATTCTGGGTGGCTGTGGCATCGGGCCTGACCGCGAGCACGGCGTGATTGACAAGAACCACGCGGTTTTTGGCTATCAGAACATGTATGTCTGCGACGGCTCGGTGATTCCGGCGAATCTTGGCGTGAATCCCAGCCTGACCATCACCGCGATGACCGAGCGTTGCATGAGCAAGATTCCCAAAAAATCTTGAAGCCGGTTTTTTCAGGCAACTTCCTTGAAATCAGCGTCAATGGTCTTGTCGCCTTCTTTCTTTTCCTCGGTGGCGTGGTGCAGCTGCTCGTCTTCGGCACGATGGGCTTCGGCTTCACGCTGCATTCGCTTGATCTCGTTTTCGGTCAGGCCGCCTTGGCCACGAACTGCTCCTTGTGCTCCAGGCTGCAGAAGTAAAACACCTCTTCTCCCCGAAAAAGCAGGTGCCGGGATTCACCCCGCGGCATTTTTTGGCCGCAGTACGGGTCAACGACGATTTCGTCCTGCCGCTCTGATTTTTCGAGGTCCTCTTTTACCTGCGTCACGTTTGTGCGATGAGCCATGGTTGCGTCCTCCCAATGAGCTCTATGCAAAGCAGCTTCCAATCGTGCAATCGTGCAAAGTCAAATTGGCATCGCGTTCGCATTCCACGAGGCTTGATGTCTTCCATCGAACCTTTCACTCATCGCAAAATTGTCATCATGCATCTGGATACGCGATCTTCGCAGGCCGCTCGCGCGATGTGCGAAAACCGTATTGGCTGCGTCATTGTTGCCGATGAGCGCGGGCACATGGCCGGCATCGTGACTGATCGCGATTTGGTATGTGGGCTGCTGGCTTACCGTTCGGACGTGGATACGCCTTTGCTTGAGGTCATGACGCCTGACCCGGCAACGGTGGATGAAACCGCGCAGCTCGAAGACGTGCTGGGGCTGATGGTCGAAAACGGCGTCAGGCGAATTCCGGTGGTGCAAAATCTGGACGGCGGCAAGCAACGCTGCGTCGGCATCGTCACCCTGGACGATCTGATCGCCTCGCAGGCGCTTCCGGGCGAACGCATTTCGCGGGTTGTTCAATCACAAATTTTTCGAAGTCGTGGCTTTCCGTCACGTGGCTTGCGCAAGTTGCGCTCGCAGACACGTGCTGACGCACGCATGGAGCAGACGCTGATGAAATTCTACAAGGTGATGGCAAAAGGCACGGGCTTGTCCGAAGAGACTGTTCCGGAGGTCACGAAATATATCTTGAGCGCCCTGGTGCGGCGACTGCACTATACCGGTGCGGCGCATCTGATTGCGCAGCTGCCTCATCTGATGCAAGATGACCTGCTCGACTTGCCGGCGGGCCCCGATCGCTCGGTGACTCACGCCACCATTCTTGCGGGCCTGCGCGCTGGGTTTGGCTTTACCGAGGAACAGGCGAACCTGGTTTTTGCCAAGTCTTGTGAGGCGCTCTGGGAACTCGTGGATCCCAAACAGCTGGCGCACGTTCGCGCACAGCTGCCCATGGAACTTCAAAACGCTTTTCGGCCCCAGAATCAGGCGGCATAGGGAGTGGCATTGATGATGAACGTCAAAGAACCAATGGGTATTCTGACCGCGCTTGGGGTGGGTATCGGCGTCATGTACCTGTTCGACCCCAATGGTGGAGTGCGCAGGCGCGCGATAATGGGCGACAAGCTGCTGCACTATGTGCGCACGGGCACGCGGGTGGCTGATATCGTGTCGCGCGATCTGGCGCATCGGACACAGGGAATTGTGGCTGTAGCCACGCACCTGCTGCGGCCGGCAGACGTGTCGCGCCTCGACGACGGTGTCCTGATTGCGCGGGTACGCAGCCGAATGGGACGGCTGGTCTCGCACCCTCATGCCATTGAGGTGCATGCTGAGAAAGGGCACATCACGCTGAGCGGGCCCATTTTCACCGATGAGCA
This sequence comes from Deltaproteobacteria bacterium, assembly GCA_016194725.1. Taxonomy (GTDB): domain Bacteria; phylum Bdellovibrionota; class UBA1018; order UBA1018; family UBA923; genus JACQAX01. The sequence continues at coordinate 5,234 of JACQAW010000321.1, read as the reverse complement.
GCGGCATCTGATACGCGCGGTTTTGCGCATGAGGGGCGTGCGAAAGATCAGCAATTGCCTCGAAGGCCATCGGCGTGGCGAGCAGGTGGCGCGCCTGGCGGGCGGCAAGAGCCGATCTGTGCAGCCCATCGATGTCTTCCAAAGATCGTGGTCTCCGGCCAGCCGCTTCGTGATCGGCAGCGGAGCGATTCTGATTTCTTTATACGGAATGCGTCGCCAGGATTTGCGGGGAGTTGCCGTGAGCGGCCTTGCTTTGCTTGCCGGCCTGCGGGCCTTGACCAATCGTGAAGCCCGCGAGCTCTTGTCGGCGGCGCCCCTGCGCGGTGAGCAGAAGCAACGGCCTGAGCCAAAACCCAAACCCGCGATGCACGAGGTTCAGGTGGCGAAGACGTGGGAACTTGAGCCGGCCCCGGTTACCAAACCCAAGGCAGCCTGAGCGGCAATGTCAAGTAAGTGCATGAATATAATAGGTAATTACCGCTCCCTAAGTTGTCTGGAACTCCAGTGGGCGGCTCCTCCAATGAAGCGCCAGCTCCGGCCCGGTCGGAAGCTGTAGCGCCAACCGAACCTGCTCCACGGTTTTAATTTAGTCCGAGAGAAAAAGGGCGGAGTCATTCGAGGAATGGCCCCACTTTTTTATTTTCAGCCGTTAACTTTTGTGAAGACGCGCCTTGACACCACATGTCGAAAAGCGATATGTGCAGCGCAGCAAATATTTAGAAATTTAGGGAGAGAAGAATGTTTTTGAATAAGTCTTTGATTGTGTTTGTGGCGTTGACCGTCGCAAGCGTTCCAGCTTTCGCAGGCCGTGGCGGCGGAAGATCGAGTGGCGGAAGCCGCTCCAGCGGCGGAAGTCGTTCGAGCTACAGCCCAAGCCGCAGCTCATACACCCCCAGCCGTTCGAGCTACAGCCCAAGCCGCAGCTCGTACACCCCCAGCCGTTCGACGCCTAGCCGTCCAAGCTACACGCCCAGCCGTCCCAGCACGCCGAATCGCGGTACATATACCCCGAATCGTGGCGGCACTGTTAATCGCGGTGGCAACTACAACCGCGGCGGCACCGTTAATCGCGGTGGCAACTACAACCGCGGCGGCACTGTTAATCGCGGTGGCAACTACAACCGCGGCGGCACTGTTAATCGCGGTGGCAACTACAACCGCGGTGGCCGTGGCTACACGCAGAGATCTTATGTCCGCGGTGGCAACACGTACGTTCAGAGAACCTACGTTCGCGGTGGCAATACCTACGTCCGCAACTACAACACCTATAGTTGGGGCGGCCGTGGCTACTACTCGTACTCGCCATTTTACCACTACAACAGCTGGTACTACGGTTACTGTTACCGCCCCTGGTACACGCCCGTATTCTGGAGCTGGGGCTGGGCCAACGACCCCTGGTACGGTTACTACGGCTACTACTACCGTCCATATCCCACCTACGCGGCTCCCGCGTACTGGCTTACGGACTTCGTGATCGCCGACCTGCTTGCTGAACGTTATGCCGCCAATGCCGCGGCGAATGCCGCATACGCACAGGCTAACGCCAATGCAGCTGCGACTCCGATCAGCGATGAAGTGAAAGAGCAGATCAAGATTCAGGTTGAAGCCGAAGTGAAGGCGCACCAGGATCAGCGCCCTGTTCAGATCGACACCGTGGTTACCGACACCCGCCACATCTTCGCGGTTACCGAAGAGCTCAACGTGACGACGACTGCCGACAACGCGCCTTGCTCGTTGACGGAAGGCGATCTGATTCGCCTGGCTAACCCTGTAGCTCAGGGTGATGCATCGGCTACGATGACCGTTGTGACTGCCAAGAAAGGCAGCTGCGCTGCCGGCGCGCTGGTCACCATTTCGGTTCGCGACCTGACCAATTTCCAGAACGAGTTCTCGGCTCGCGTGGAAAAGGGCATGGAAAAGATGAAGACCGATATGCCTGACGGCTCGAAGCCTCAGCAGTAATCCTCTGAGCTGGAAGTAAAAAAATAAAAGGGCGGAGTCATCTGTTGGATGGCTCCGCCCTTTCAATTTAAGGTGGACTCACTGGAACGGTGTCCGTAACAGGTTCTGGAACGGGTACGGGTACGGGACTCTGGACACCGGACTCGGGCTTAGAGCAGCTGTTTGAACAGGCGTGGCTTGATGGTGCAGGCGGCAAGCATTCCGCCGATCATGGCGCCGGTTACCCCCAGAATGGCCACGTCGCCGCCGGCCAGATACAGGTTCTTCACCGGTGTGCGCGTACCCAGCCGATGGGACGTAAAACGCTTGGGCGTGGCCTCCAGGCCGTAAATCGCGCCCTGGGGGGCACGCGTGAAGAAGTTGATCGAAAGCGGCGTGGACAGCTCGTGGTAATCGATCAGCTCGACGAGCTTGGGCAGATGGCGCTTGAGCTGCGCGAGCAACCGCGTTTCGATGTCTTTTTTGAAAGCGATGTAATCGGGGTCGCGCTTGCCGCGGCGGGTGTGCTGCCATTTCGCAAAGGCGCCCCAGGGAACGAAGGTGATGACCTCGGCGGTATGGCGCTGCTCGGGGCCCGGATCGTGTTTTGGATCCTTGAGCGAGGAAAACGAGACGTAGAGCGCCGGCGCGACCGAATTTGGGTCGTTGATATCCCACGATTCGGGCGAATCCATGTTCCAGCTTTCGAAAAGCCACTGGTTCGAGCTCGTGGCGCCTGCCTTGAGCACGTCACCCTTCAGGCCCAGATTCAGGCAGATGCAGCCGGGCGACTGCGGAATATCCAGAATTTCGGTGGCCCAGGCCGATTTTTTCAGCTTTTCGGGCAGCAGCTTTTGAATCGTCGCCTTGGCGCCCGCGGCTGATACGACGATGGGTGCGAAAATTTCCTCGCCGCCGGCAAGTCGCACGCCCACGGCTTTTCCGCGCTTGAGCAGAATCTCTTCGACCGAGGCGCGCACGAGGGTTTCACCACCTCCATCCTGCACCGTTTTCAAAAGCTGGTTGACCATGTTCTGGCTGCCGCCCGACGGAAAATAACCGCCGTTCCAGAAATGACGAATGACCAGCGCATGCAGGGCGAAGCACGAACGGTTGGGGGTGATTCCGTAGGCGCCCCACTGGGCCGTAAGTACCGCTTTGAGGCGCGCGTTGTCGGTAAGCTCGTCGAGAACCTCGTTCGTGGTGCGAGTCCAGTAGCCTGTCTTGAGGTGAAAAGCGCGCAGTCCCACTTTTCTGAGCATCGCAGGCAGCGTGCGCAGCAGCAGATAGGGCCTGGCCGTTTTCGAGACCTTCCAGATCAGGTCGAAGTAGGCCTGGATTGCCTGCTTTTCAGCTGGAAAATCGTCTTCGAGCTTCTTTTTGAACTCCCGCCAGCTGTCGGGATATTCAATGACGGTTCCATCGGGAAAAAACGCGGTGTCGTAAGTTTTGCCGATGGGAGCCATTTCGATTTTACCGTCGGAAAGCCACGACAGAATTTTTCCCGGCATGTTGCGCGGGCCCATTTCGCCCACGCAGTGCACGCCCACGTCCCAGGTGTAGCCTTTGCGCGAAAAGGTATGCGCGAAACCGCCGGCGTTGTAGTGCTGCTCGAGCACCAGAACACGTTGCCCTGCCTTGGCAAGGGCTGCGGCGCAGGCAATGCCACCCATGCCCGATCCGATGACGATTGCATCCCATGATTTGGCGCTGACTTTATTTTCCGGTTTATAGCTCGAAAAAACATTCATATTTGCCTCCCGATGATTTTGGATACGAGTGCAAGCTGCGAGCGGACTTCCCTGGCGTCGACTTTGCCGCTCTTGTTTCGCTCGTACCAGCCCAGATAATAATGATAGATGAACCCGGCCTTTTCGCGCGCCGGCGCTTTTTCTTCGCCCAGCTGCTCAAGCAGGTGTGTCAGGTAGCCGATGCGCAGCTGCTCGGTTTTCTGAAGTGTCTTGCGGAAGAGCGCGTTCTTTTCCGACACCTTTCGCAGGTGAAAAAGCAGATCGCCGCTGCCACGATGCTCCATGACCCCGCGAAGCAGGCAGGTGAGTTTGGCGGCTGGCGTCGTTTTTTTTTCGGCTTCGACGTAAAAGGCGTGGGTTTCGGATTCGCGCCAGAACCGCAGCAGCGATTCCAGGTACTGCTTGCGGCCGCCGAAGTACCAGTAAAAGCTGCTTTTGGCGCAGCCCAGGGTACGCGCCATCTTTTCGATGTTGATGCCGCTGACCCCGTGCTGCCCAAAGCTCTTCAGGCCAAGCTGCAGCCATTCTTTTTCGGTTACCAGTGTCTTTGGCATCTAGACGCAAGCGTACAATAGAAATGCCGGTGCAGCAAGGCGTAGTTATTTCGGCTGGCGGTCAAGCTTGCCGTGCCAGATCCAGGACACCACGGCAATTCCAGCGATCAGCAGCAGCGATTCCAGTCTTGCGCCGCAATAGGGGTGGATGAGCAGGGTGCGCACCTGGCCTACGATGGCCAGGCCGGCCATCAAAGGTGCAAGGATTGCGGCCGACGTGTGGGCCACCAGCTGGTAAATCAGGTAAAGGCCCAGCGTCGCCACCACCGAGGCCCCCAGCCATTCGACCAGCGAGCTGTCAGTCCAAAGCGAGGCCATGGCCAGGCCCATGGCGGCAAAGAGCGCTATTTTTTTCAAGCCGCGCGGAAAGCGCCGTTCCACGAGTGAAAAGAGCAACATCATGATGGCCGTAATGCACAGATACGCGGTGAGACCCGATAAAAATTCAATCGGTGGATAATAGGCGGAGGCCCCGGCCAGCGCCGGCCAGGAGGGAGACTGCGCCCGCGAAAGCCAGGCCGTCACCGCGCTCAATGCCGCAAGCGAGGTGCCGCAGCCATAGCCTATCCAGGGGTTCAGGCCGCTTCGTGGAATCAAGGGGTCGCGGCTCGCGTGCACGCGGCCCAGGCACATGGCGAAGAGCGCCGAACCCAGCAGCGTCAAGAGGGTACCCGATATCACGGCCGACAACGCCTGAGTGGCCCACGGCTGCGCCGTACTGAAGTGCGCGACCGCGGCTTTGAAGTTATTGAGCCGAAGCAGGAAGCCGCTGCCCACCAGAGCCGCGAACGCTTTGAAGAACACGCGTTGATCAAAACGACCCAGGATCCAGTCCCTGAAAATCAGAAACCAGATCCAGATGACCAGCGAGGCCAGCAACGCGGCACTCAACGCCTTGATGATATTCATGACGGTTTGGCGAGCTCGTTCGCCGCGCAGCCAGTCCTCGGGTATCTGCACGTACTGGCGGTATCCGACCACTTCGTCC
>JACQAW010000328.1 GCA_016194725.1 Deltaproteobacteria bacterium | reverse complement strand
GCCCGGCCCGATTCCCACTTTCACCGCATCGGCTCCCGCTTCGATCAGCGCCTTGGTCGCGGCGCCCGTGGCGACGTTGCCGCCCACGACATCGAGCCTGGGAAACCGTTTCTTCAAGGTCGCGACTGCTTCGAGCACGCCACGGCTGTGGCCATGGGCGGAGTCGACAAAAAACACATCCAGGCCGGCTTCGGCAAGCTTGCCCGCCCTTTCACTCAGGTCAGCGCCCACGCCAACCGCCGCGCCCACGATAAGTCGGCCGAAGCTGTCCTTATTGGCATTCGGGTAGGCCGCTTTTTTGGCGATGTCTTTGATCGTAATCAGCCCGCGCAAATTTCCGGCGCTATCGACCACTGGAAGTTTTTCGATGCGATGTTTGTGCAAAAGTTTTTTGGCGTCTTCGAGCGTAATGCCCTCGCGCGCGGTGATGAGCTCTTCTTTGGTCATCAGATCGCTGACCTTGAGCTCGAGATTTTCTTCGAATCGCAAATCGCGGTTGGTCAGAATTCCCACCAGCTTGCCCTTTACCGTCACGGGCACGCCCGAAATCTTGAAGCGCGACATCGCGATCAGCGCTTCGCCCAGTTTGGCGTCGGGCCCGATGGTCACCGGGTCCAGAATCATGCCCCATTCCGATTTCTTGACCTTCTCGACTTCGAAGGCCTGCTCGTCGGGGCTCAGATTCTTGTGAATCACGCCCAGGCCGCCTTCCTGCGCCAGCGCAATCGAGGCTTTGCTTTCGGTAACCGTGTCCATCGCGGCCGACAGCAGCGGAATCTTCAGGGACAGTCTTTTGGTTAACCTTGTCTCGACGCTCACCTGGGATGGTAAAACTTCGGAATACGCCGGTAGCAGCAAAACATCGTCAAACGTAAGACCATCGAGAATTTCTCTGGGGGAGTCTTTAGGCATGATTGGCTTCCTCTCTGTACCAACGAACGTACTGTTTATAGTTTTCAGCGCTCTTGTGTAAAAACTTGATCTCGTCGTCGCCAAGCGAGCGCACGACTTTGGCGGGAGACCCCAAAATCAGCGAACGCGGCGGGGCCTTGAACCCTTCTGTCACCAGCGCCCCGGCCGCGACGATCGATTCACCGCCTATTTCGGCATGGTCCATGATGACGCTACGCATTCCCACCAGAACAAAGTCGCCGATCGTGCAGCCATGCAACATGACCAGGTGGCCGACTGTGACGTTCTTGCCTATCGTGAGCGGGGCTTTGTTGAACGACACGTGAAGGATGCTGCCGTCCTGAATGTTCGTCCCGTCGCCAATCTTTATCCAATGCACGTCCCCCCGCACGACCACGTTGAACCAAATCGAAACGTCGCTACCCAACTCGACATCGCCGACGATCTGGCAGCCGGGGGCCTGAAACACGCTGTCGTGGAGTTTGGGGTGCTTGCCGCGAAAGGGGTGAACCATGGGTACCCTTAACCCAATTCGGACCACTTCGTAAAGCGCGTAGGCACTTTCTGCACTCCAAAAAATGCATGTCCTTACCGAAACGTAAATATGAGGAAGCTCAGGGAAATCGAAAGGCTGCGCGGTGTGGCCATCGTGCTTGCGATTTTCAATCACCCCCCGCTTCATGAGTTCACGCCCCGGTTCAGCGGGGTGGTTGGCGTGCACCTTTTTTTCGTGATCTCGGGGTTCGTGATCACGCGTTCGCTTCTCAAACTTCTGCCAGCCGACGGCTCAAGTGCGATACCCGCGCTTAAAATTTTTTTTGTCCGGCGCTTTTTTCGCATCGTGCCGCTCGCAGTGGTGTCGGCCGCCGTGGTGCTGACCGCCTCGATTTTCTACAACTCTTCAAAGGTCTGGTCGCCGCCCGCCATGGTGCTTCAAGAGATCGGCTGGATCTTCACGCTTTCGTACAACTACCGGCTGCTCACTCTGGGCCCGGATCTGCTTTTTTTCTGGAGCCTCAACGTCGAAGAGCATTTCTATCTCGCACTTCCCCTCTTGATGCTGGCGGTGCGCTCACCCCGGGCGCGCATGCTCAGTGCCGCGGCCGGGGTCCTGTTCATCGCATTCGTCGTGCGTCCGCTGACCGCGCCACGCGCTCTGATGACCACGAACGCAAATGAGATTTGGATATACCATTTCACCACTCATGCACGCATTGATACGCTCATGGCCGGGGTGTGGCTTGCGCTGATCGCTCACGCGCGGCTGCTCGCGCGCCCGCGCGCCACTCGCCTGCTTGGGCTCTCGGGCAACGCCATTGGATTTTCCTGCCTGGCTGTACTGCTTTATGTGTTCCACTATTTCAGCATCGAAAGCCAAAGCGCCTGGTCGCTCGTGCTCGCAGCCTCGCTTGCGCTGGTTTGGCTGGCAAGCCTGAGCCGTGGCCTGATCCTGGGTCAGCCTCTGGTCGCGCAGGCCTTTGAATACCTGGGCTCACGCTCGTACGCCGTTTATCTTTTGCACCTTCCCGTGTGGAAAATCGCCCTGGAATTTCTGGCGCGTCATCCCGACATCCGTACCTACAGTCATCCTGTCGAGCTTGCCGCTTATTACCTGCTGCTCACCCTGTGCACAGCCGATCTGGCACATCGCCTGGTCGAGGTTCCGATGCAAAGCCTGGGTCGACGAGTTGCGGACCGCCTGCTGCCCACGAATAATTTTTTCCAAACTGATTTGCGAGAGGCGGCCTGAATGAAAATACTGGTCGCGCTCCTGACCTTATCGTTCATGAGCTCAGCGCACACGCCCGTGCAGCCCAGCATCGATGCCCATTTCGAGGGTAAGAGCTATCACCTCGAGCAAAAGTCGCGGCTGCTGATTTATCAGTCTGGGAAATACGAGAAGGCGATTGCCTTGCAAAGATGCAACGCCCAGGTCGTAGCCGATTTCTTCGACCGCTTTGAGCGCTACGCCCGTGATTACAAACGCCATCCCGCCTCGGAGCCCGACGCTCCCATGATCGCCTTGCGCACCAATGAGCGCGAGACCCAGGTTGCCGTAACCAGCCGGCTGGGTCGCTGGCTACGCGACATGACCGGCGAAATTCAACGCTTGTCTGCAAGATCGGCCCACCGGTGCAAGAAAGAATCCGCGCCGGCGCTTCACGCTCCACCGCACGGGCCTTAAGCTCAGAAGCTTTGAGCTCAGAACGAGCAAAAACCCTGCGTGCTGCTGCTGTTCGTGCCCACGCCGCCCGTGCCCCCGGAAGTTCCGCTAAACGAGCCGGTACCGCCGCCGCCGCCGCCGGCCGTAAGAGACGGACTTGCGGAAACGCAGGTATTAAAGTTGATGGTTCCACCACCAGCACCGGCGCCTCCCGATGCCCCCGCTCCGCCATTTCCACCACCGGCGCCGGTGGCGGTTACGGTAATTCCATTTGAATTCCCCTGGCTCACGAACTGGATGAAACCGCCGCCGCCACCACCCCCACCGCCGGTACCCGTGGTGCCCGCGCTGCCGGCACTGCCATTGGCGCTCACCGTCAGCAAGCTGCCAATGGAGAGCGTCTTGGCAAACACCATGATGATTCCACCACCAATTCCACCGCCGCCAGCGCCAGAGCCGCCACCGCCACCGCCACCACCGCCGAAAATCGGACAGTTCTGACAAGCCAGATTGCCGCCCGCCGCGCCGCCCGAATTACCGCCCTGCGCTCCCGGCGAGGTGCTGGTGCCGCCGCTGCCCCCGCCTGAGCCGCTGGTGCCGCCACCGCCACCCACGCCGTTGGCACTCGCGCTCGGTGTGCCCGTTCCGGCGTGCCCGTCGCCATTCGCGCCAGTGGGGCCGCCACCCCCGCCACCATTGTAGCCGTCAGCGTCAGCCAGGATCGAGCCCGAGCTGGCGACGGTCAGTGCCCCATTCACGCGCACAATGATAATTCCACCTGTGACGCTGGTATAACTAAATGGGGTCACCGTAAGGCTTCCGCCCGGATTTATCGTGAGGCTCGAGAAGTTGGGCACTCGCACGAGTACGATGGCGCAGAAGGTGGTGCCGGAGCCCGTCGTATTGGCAAGGTTTGCATTGCCGTTAAGGGCTGCGACAGGATTGTCGACCGTCACGTTCGAGCCAGACACCGAAGTGATTCTAGCGAAATTAACCTGCCCCGGCGCGACGCCCGTGCCGCACTGGCCGCTGCCGCCAAAGCCGACGACAAAAGTAGCGATCTCATCGCCCACCAAATAATCATTGGCTCCGACACTGCCGCCCAAATTATAAATTGAGCCGGCCACACCCGTTAAACGGTTGGTGGGCACCACCGCGCGAGCCGAGCTGATCGTGGCGGTGTTGACATTCGTGCCGGCAGAGGCCGTAAAGGCACCGGTACTACCCGTGCCAAAGGGGTTCGCGCCGCCACTGCTGCCGCTTGAGCCGGTGCAGGTCAGGCTGGCCGCCGTACCGCTCGCGAACGCGACGGGTACGGTGACGGTCGTATCGCTGGTAACGGGCGCTATGTCGGCCGTACCCATGAAAAAAAACTGCGGACTGCTCGTGAAGCTCGTTGCCCCGCATTCCCGGAGCGGCGGGAACACCCCATAGACGTCAACATTCACGGCTGTCGCGGCTGGAATGGCGACGCTCATATTGGTGCCACGCGGGCCCGGCGTGGCGACCTGGCCAAACCCTTTTCCGCGCATATTGTCCGGCGAGGTGCAGCCATTGGACCCGAACTGAACGCTGGCTGCCACGCCCTGCCCCGTGACATTGATGGCAAAGCAGTTGAAATCCGAGGTCGCGCTGGGGCCGGTGGAAAGCAGGCCATAGGCGTTGCCATAAAGAAGGCGACCGGCCACGTCCTCGTAAAAAGGCTTGGCGCTCGCCTTGTCTGCATCGGTTTCTTTGAGCTGTACATGCAGGCTTGGCCCATTTGTTTTTGGAACGTCCAGCGAACATCCGGCCACAAGGCCGGCAGCTGCCGCAAGTATGAATATCAGAATTCCGGATGCATGAGTCACACGAGGCTCCCTTGTTCCTTAAAGAAAAAACAGTAAAGCGCATGTTTTCAAAGCTCAATAGAAAACGAGTGAATTCAAGGGCGACCCGGAAAATTGACGCGGCCGCGGGCGACGCGGCCGTTTTTTGGGGCGGGTGAAACCCTCACCTCAGGCGTCGGTGGGAATTACAGCAGTCAGAGCAAGCCCTGTAGCTCGCTCCACCCGCACCTGCACGAACTGGCCCGTCAGGTCGCGTGGCCCGTCGTAGGGAAAGTTCACCACGCGCCCGCAGGCGGTGCGGCCATAAACATTTTTATCGGAGCGCGCGTTCTTCATCACCTTGCTGCGTCCCTCGACCAGCACTTCCATGACACGTCCGATATGGCGCTGATTGTTTTCTTCAGCGATTTCCATCGCGCGCTTCTGAAACCTGAGCAGCCGTTCATGCTTGACGTCATCAGGCACGTCATCGGCAAGCTTGAACGCCTTGGTGCCTGGACGCGGGCTGTAGGCAAACGAGTAGACCTGATCAAAACGCAGGTCTTCGAGCAGCTTCATCGTAGCCAGAAAGTCCTCTTCGGTTTCGCCCGGAAACCCGACGATGATATCGGTCGAAAGTCCACCCAGCGGGCTCTTCAGTCGCCATTTGCGAATCTGCTCGTAAAACGTCTCGATCTTGTAATGCCGGTACATGGCCTGAAGCGTGCGGTTT
>JACQAW010000327.1 GCA_016194725.1 Deltaproteobacteria bacterium | reverse complement strand
GGCCGGCCCGCCGCGGGCGTGCAGTTTCACCCTGAAATTTCTTCTGACACCGCGAAATTCGGTGCGCTGAGCTGGTTTCTGACTTCAGCGTGCATTTACAAAAAACTGCGGACGCCTGAACCCGCCAAACCCCAAAAACAATGCGACTGACTTAAAGCACCACCAAGAGGGCTCTTCACCATGACTCGTTTCGCCGCACGACTGCTTATCGCTTCCTGCCTTTCGCTCCTGGCTTCGCAGCTGGCCTGCGCTGGCGACGCTTTCGTGTTCAAAGACCACGGCAAGGTCGTCCGCACCGTTTCGTTCGAAGAACTGGCAAAAATTTCGAAACCACAGGCCCACAACATTTTTGAGCCGCACGAAAGCATCCAGGTCACCTACCAGGGCCTTGATTTCAATGCGCTGCTCGACGCGGTTTACGGCAAGGCCTGGAAGCAGGCCGAGGAGCTGCTGTTTACCTGCAGCGATGGCTATCAGCCCAGCATTCCAGGCAGCCGTTTTGCGCAGTACAAAAGTTATCTCACCATATCGCGCGATGGCGGCGCCTTCCAGCTGACCAACAGGCTGCACAACGGACAGCTCGTGAAGCTGGGGCCTTTTTACCTGATCTGGGAAAACGCAAAAAACGAAGAACTCAGAACCGAGAGCGACACCGGTTACTGGCCTTATCAGGTTACGACGGTGGACCTGATTAACTTTGCCGATCGTTTTCCACGCCTGGCCCCGCCAACCAGCGCCTCAAAACAGGCCAAAGCGGGCTTCGTGAATTTTCGGAATTACTGCATGCGCTGCCACAGCATCAACGGCGAAGGCGGTCGTGTTGCGCCCGAGCTGAACTATCCGGTGAACATTACCGAGTATTATAATGAGCCCATGCTGAAGAAATGGATTCTCGAGCCCACCAGCGTGCGCTACCGCACGACGATGCCGGCGCTGGGCAATGATCTGAAAGACCGCAGCCGCCTTGTCGATGACATCATCGCGTACTTCAAGGCAATGCGTTCAAGCAAGCAAAAGCCCGCGCCAGAAAAGCCTGAATCGAAGTAGGCCCGGCCTGGACCGTCTTGTCATGCCCGCCGGTTACTCGGCTGGCTGCTTTTCCGTCGGCTTGTCCTGTGCTGTCTTCCCTAAATCGCCCGGTACGGCAGACGTGGTTTTCGCAGGCACTTTTTCCGTTTCCACGCTGGGGTCGGTCTCGGGAAGCATGAGCGAAAAAACAGGGCCCATTGGCTTGGGCAGGCTGCAGCTGATCGTCGAAAACCTGGCCCAGCGAAAATCAACGGCCTGAGTATTTGGCTTGGATTGCTTTAATATATCGAGATCTTTTCCATGGTAATAATAAGCTTTGCCATCCTGAGTAGTCCAATCGAGCTCGTAGGCATCAAGCGTCTGATAGCCAAACACGTCACATAACTTCGTTGCCCGGTCAAAAGCCAGTGTCTCATATATCGCAGGCGCCCCTACGGCGCCCGATTCAACAGCCAGAAATGGCAGCCCCCGTAATTTTGGGTGCACGTACTTGCGGCTGTCGCTCAATAATCGCTCCAGGGGATTGGTAGCCCTGATGGGTTGGCCCGGTCGTGATATCATGCTGGCAACTCCCGCCAAGGGGGCGATTCCGGCAGCTACAATCAAGGTTGCGCAGATTTTGTAAAACATGGCCCACTCTCACTCTCTGTGAGTGAATAGGTAGCAATCGCGGTGCCAGAAAGAGGCACCCGGGGCAGATTGCAAAATCCCCCGATTGCTTCGTGCTTTCCACTGATTGGGCCGCCTGAAACCAAGCAGCAGCCAACCGCTTCAATCTCGCCACCAAACCCGACTGTGAAGTTAACCACCGCCGCCAAGACAGTGCCGGAACTCTGGACAGTTGCGGCAGGCTAAGCTCGAGCTTCAAGCCACCACTGGAATGTTTTTCGAAAGCCAAGCCTGCAGATATTTTGAAGTAGGCACCCGGCCCAGACCCTGCACGGCAATACGGCTGGCTTCACAAAGCTTGTCCAGGCGCACGCGCGTGCGAATGCCCATGCCCTCGAGCATATAAACCAGGTCTTCGGTCGCAACGTTTCCCGAGGCTCCGGGCGCGTAATTACAACCGCCCAACCCTCCGCTCGACGCATCAAGAGTACGCACTCCAAAACCTACAGCGGCCAGGCAGTTGGGCAGCGCGGTTCCGCGGGTGTCGTGAAAATGGCCGGCAATCTGATCGCGCACGATCTCGGGCTTCAGGCGCAGCAGCAGATCGACCACCTCGCGCGGCGTAGCCACGCCAATGGTGTCGCCCAGGCTGACCTGCTCAATGCCCATGTCGATCAACCGACGCGCCTGCTTGACGACGTTAGAGGCCTTTACCTTGCCTTCGTAAGGGCAGCCCCAGCACACCGACACATAGCCGCGCACGCGAATTTTTTCTTTTTGCGCGCGCCTGGCAATGGCCTCGAACGTTTTCATCGAGTCTTTGATGTTCATGCCGATATTTTTTTCGGTGAACGTATCCGTAGCGCCGGTAAAAACCGCGATGGCCCGACAGCCTGCTTCGATAGCGCGGTCCATGCCGCGCTCGTTGGGCACGAGCGCCCAGAGGGTCAAGCCGCGTTTGGTGGTATAGCCCTTTTTTGCCAGGAGCTGAAAAATTTTGTCAGACGACGCCATCTGCGGCACGCGGTCTTCACGCACGAAAGCACCTACCTCGACGTCGCGCAAGCCGCTTTCGAGCAGCGCTTCGATGTAGGCCATCTTCGCTTCGAGCGAGAGTGGAATTTTTTCGTTCTGTAACCCGTCGCGCGGACCCACTTCGAAGAGTCGCACGGTGCTGGGCAGCGGCCAGTTCATCACTTGCCTTCGTCCTCCCAATCGACCAAAAGTATTCCCGCCGCGATGACTTGCCCTTCTTTCACGCCAACGGTTCGTACTGTTGTCTCAAAAGGCGCGGCATATGAAAACTCCATTTTCATCGACTCGCATACTACGACTACCTGGTCTTTTGAGACTTTTTGCCCCGGAGCCACCAGCACTTTTAAAACCTTACCAGGATATTCAGCTATCAGGGGCCCTCGAACCGTAAAGTCATGAGCACCGCCCGCGCCCGGCTTGGCGCCCGCGCCACTACCCGAATATCCCACCTTACCGCCGCCCGTTCCAAAAACCTGCCACGGCGATAGTGACGCAGGTGCTTCGGCTTTAGCGGACGCGGGTTTTTCCGTAGTCCACCGCACCTGGCCCTTCCAGCCCGAAAGCTCATCGCCTAAAAACTGTGTCGTCACTTTTCCGTCGATAAAGCGCTGATGTTCGAGAATATCGACCAGATAGGCACCATTCCAGGCCACGCCGCAAACGCGCGTGCCGCGCAGACCGGCTGCCAACGTGCGGCGGGCTTGTTCACGCTCCATGCCCCAGGCAATGATCTTGGCCAGCATGGCGTCATAAAACATGGGCACCTCGCAGCCTGTCTGGTAGCCGGTGTCGACTCGCAGATGCGGCAGCAGGGGTGTCGTGAACTCTTCAAGCTTGCCAGGCGCGGGCATAAAGCCCTTCGATGGATCTTCGGCATAGACGCGCGCTTCGATGGCATGGCCCCGCGTGCCGCTGACACCCAGGCCCGGCGGAAGTTTTTCACCCTGCGCCACCTTGAGCTGCAGGGCTGGAAGGTCAACGCCCCAGACCAGCTCGGTTACGGGATGCTCGACCTGCAAACGGGTGTTCATCTCGAGAAAATAAAATTTCTCGGCGTCATCGACCAGGAATTCGCAGGTGCCGGCGTTGACGTAATCGACTGCTTTGGCCAGGGCCACCGCCGCGGCCCAAAGCTTGTGGCGAGTGGCCTCGGAAAGATTCGGTGCCGGAGCTTCTTCGATTACTTTCTGATGACGACGCTGCACCGAACATTCGCGTTCGCCCAAACTAATGATCGATCCATGTGAATCACCAAGCACCTGCACTTCGATGTGGCGCGAAGCTTTGCAGTAAGCCTCGAGAAAAATTTCGCCCGAGCCAAATGCGCCCTGGGCCTCGCGAATGGCGCTTTCGGCTTTTTCGTCAAGCTCGTCGTCTTTGGCCACCATGCGCATGCCGCGCCCGCCGCCCCCCGCTGCGGCCTTCAGCAACAGGGGAAAGCCCACTTTTTCGGCGGCAAGCTTTGCCGCTATTTTATTTCCCATCAGATCGATTACTTTTGAAGCCGGCCCTATCCACACCAGCCCCGCATCCACCACTGCAGCGGCAAAGCTGGCGCGCTCGGACATAAAGCCATAGCCCGGGTGAATGGCCTGCGCGCCCGACTGTTGTACAGCGGCCAGAATTTTCGTCGGATTCAAGTAGCTCTCGGCCGCCGGCCCCGGGCCCAGCAGCACTGCTTCATCAGCCACGCGCACGTGGGTTGCCTGTGCGTCCGCCTCGGAGTAAACTGCAACCGTCTTGAGCCCCAGCGCGCGACATGCGGAAATGACCCGGCAGGCGATTTCACCGCGATTGGCCACCAGAACTTTCGAAAAAGGCGCGGTTTTGGCTTTCAAAACGTCATTCCTTGATCCAGCTGGGTTTGCGTTTTTCCAAAAATGCCTTCAGTCCTTCTTGCCCCTCGGGCGAAATTCGCAAATCGGCCAGCACCTTGGCCACGTATTCCAGCGACTCTTCAAAATCCTTGGTCTTCAAATCACGCACCAGCGACTTGGCGGCATGCATGGCGTTGGGACCGCACTGCAGAAGATTTTTCGTGATGCGGTCGCAGGCCACATTCAGCGCTTCGGGCGAATCGACCAGCTCATGCACGAGTCCGATGGCATGGGCGCGTTCGGCGGTAAAACGCTCGGCTGACATGAAGTAGGCCCGCGCGTGGCTTTCACCGATTTTCGCGACGACAAAAGGGCCGATGCAGGCGGGAATGAGCCCCAGGCGAACTTCGGCCAGGCTGAAAACCGTTTCCTTGCTGGCAATGACATAGTCGCAGATGCTGGTCAGTCCGACGCCGCCACCAATGACCGCGCCGTGTACCAGCCCGACAACCGGTTTTGGACAGTCGTTCAGCTTGGCAAACATTCTGGCCAGCCTGCGCGTGTCTTCAAGGTTGTCGCGTCCGGCAAGCTTGATGGCTTCCTGCATCCACTTCAAGTCGCCACCCGCGCAAAACACGGGGCCCTGGCCGCGAATGACCACTACGCGCACGGCCGCATCGGTGGCGATTTTCACGAAGGTGTCGTTCAGGTCTAAAATAAGCTGGTCGTTGAAAGCGTTGCGCACCTCGGGGCGGGCCAGCTCGATGGTGAAAATGCCTTTATCGAGCGTCGTCTTCAGAGTCGTAGACATATGCGTCCTCCAATAATTTACATGCGGAACACGCCAAACGGCGTGGCCGGCACCGGTGCGTTGTAAGAAGCCGCAAGGCCCAGCGCCAGGTGCTTGCGCGTATCGAGCGGCGAAAAAATTCCATCGTCCCAAAGCCTGGCCGTGCTGTAGTACGGCGAGCCTTCCTCTTCGTACTTCTTCAGAATCGGATCGCGAATTTTCGCGATATCGTCGGCCGACAGCTCCTTGCCCTTGGCCTTGAGCTGTTCGATTTTCACCGTCGACAAAACCGTCGCGGCCTGTTCGCCGCCCATGACGCTGATGCGCGCGTTGGGCCACATCCACAAGAAGCGCGGGTTATAGGCGCGCCCGCACATACCGTAGTTGCCCGCGCCAAACGACCCGCCCACCACCACGGTGAACTTGGGCACCTGCGCGTTGGCCACGGCCATGACCATCTTGGCGCCGTCGCGCGCGATGCCGCCGTTTTCGTACTGCTTGCCCACCATGAAGCCGGTGATGTTTTGCAAAAACACGAGGGGAATACGCCGCTGGCAGCACAGCTCGATGAAGTGCGCCGCCTTGAGCGAGCTTTCGGAAAATAAAATTCCGTTGTTGGCGATGATGCCCACCGGGTAACCGAACACGTGCGCAAAACCCGTGACGAGCGTGTTGCCATATAGCGCTTTGAACTCGTGAAAGCGGCTGCCGTCGACAATGCGCGCGATGACCTCGCGAATGTCGTAGGGAAAACGCAGCTCGGCCGGCACGATGCCCAAAATTTCAGCGGGGTCATAGGCCGGATCTTCTGGCGACTGTCGCGCGGCCAGCGCGGCGGTACCGCCCGGTGCTTCGCGGTTCAGGTTGAAAACAATGTCGCGCGCGATTTGCAACGCGTGCGAGTCATTGGCCGCCAGGTGGTCAGCTACGCCGGACGTGCGGGTGTGCACGTCGGCACCCCCCAGGTCTTCGGCCGTGACGATTTCGCCGGTCGCGGCTTTGACCAGTGGCGGTCCGCCCAGAAATATCGTGCCCTGCTTGCGCACGATGATGGTCTCGTCGCTCATCGCCGGCACATATGCGCCGCCCGCGGTGCAGGAGCCCATCACTACCGCGATTTGCGCGATGCCCTTGGCCGACATATTGGCCTGGTTGTAGAAAATACGTCCGAAGTGCTCTTTATCGGGAAAAACTTCGGCTTGCAGGGGCAGAAAAGCGCCGCCGGAATCGACCAGGTAAATGCAGGGCAGGCGGTTTTGCTCGGCCACTTCCTGGGCGCGCAGATGCTTTTTGACGGTAATGGGAAAGTAGGTGCCCCCTTTTACCGTGGCGTCGTTGGCCACGATCATGACCTCGCGGCCGTGGATGGTGCCCATTCCTGTCACTATGCCGCCCGAAGGGGCCTCGCCGTCATAAAGCTCGTGAGCGGCTAGCCGGCCAAGCTCTAAAAAAGCGCTGCCTGGGTCTATCAGCTCGCGTATACGCGCTCTGACGAAGAGTTTTCCGCGTTCCTCATGCCGTTTGCAGGCCTCAACGCCGCCACCTAGCTCGGTTTTCGCTTCGATTTCGCGTAGCTTGCGAATGAGCCCCTCGTGGTATTCTTTATTCTTTGAAAACTCCGGGGACGATGGGCGGATGTTTGATTTAAGCATACGATTTTTAATCCCTTTTACTTGACGATACACGGAATTTAAAGCAATTTAGTTTCTTTCTATATGAGCGGTTTTACCAATTCGCCTTTCGAGGGTTTTTCCAAGCTATCTCTCGAGCAACGGCTAGCAAGTCTGCAGAGTTTTATCGGACTGACGCAGGAGGATATCGATACCCTCTCTGTGCACGGCTGCGGCTTGTCCCTTGATCAGGCCGAACATCTTATTGAAAACGTGGTTGGACTTTTCGCGATGCCCATGGGCATTGCCACCCATTTTCAAATCGACGGGCGTGACGTGGCCATTCCCATGGTGGTCGAAGAGACTTCGATTGTCGCCGCGGCCTCGGCGTCGGCCAAATGGATTCGTCGCAACGGCGGCTTCAAGACCCGTTCCCACGGCAAGCTCATCATTGGCCAGATTCAATTTCCAACCGTAAAAGACCCCATGGCTTTTGAGCGCATCGTGAACGCCAACAGCGGTTACCTGCTCGAAATCGCCAACGAAACCGTGCCCAACCTGGTTGCGCGCGGCGGCGGTGTGCGCGAAATTCAGGTGCGCCTGTTAGAGCGCCCCGACAGCGACACCATGGCCGTGCTTCACGTGCTTTGCGACCCCTGCGACGCCATGGGCGCAAACCTCATCAACCAGGTTTGCGAAGCGCTCAAGGGCCCGCTGGAACAGCTTTCGGGCGAAAAAGTGGGCCTGTGTATCTTGTCCAATCTGGTCGACACCAAGCTCGTCGAAGCCACCTGCGAAATTTCTGACATCACTCCCGAGCTGGGCCACGCGATTGAAGAGGCCACGCTTTTCGCCAACCTCGACCCTTATCGCGGCACGACTCACAACAAGGGCGTGATGAACGGCATTGACCCTATTTTGATTGCCACGGGCAACGACTGGCGCGCGGTCGAAGCCGGCATTCATTCCTACATGGCATTGGGCGGGCGTTACCATTCGATTACGGAGTGGACCTATACCGACGGCGTACTGCGCGGGCGTTTTCTGGCGCCCATTGCGGTTGGCGTGGTGGGTGGCGTAACCCGTATTCACCCCACGGCGCGCGTGTCGCTGAAGATGATGGGCATTGAGCATGCCGATGACCTTGCACGAATTTGCGCGGCCGCGGGCCTGGCGCAGAATCTTGCGGCCCTGCGCGCGCTTTGCAGCGAGGGCATCGTGCGCGGGCACATGCGCCTGCACGCGGCGAATTTGGCATTGGCTGCCGGCGCCCGCAAACACGAAATTTCACTGGTCGAGGAAAAATTGCGTCAGGAAGCGCGCATCACGCTTTCGCGCGCCAAAGAGCTGCTCGAGCAAATTCGCCTGGCCAGCAGCCCTGTTGTCGTAGCCGGCAACGTCGTCGCGGCCGCCGGCAGGTCGCGAGAATAAAAGATGCTCTTCAGCTGCGCCGGCAAGGTGTTCATCACCGGCGAGTATACCTGTATTCAGGGTGGACCCGCGCTGCTGGGAACCGTGGACCCGTTGTTTCAGCTCGAAGCTGTTCGCGACGCCGCCACCAGTAGCCGTCACGCGTCGCCCTTTGCCGCGCAGTCGCCCGCCGGGCTTTATCTGGCGGCCAACAGCGACGCGCTGACCGACGTGCGATTGACGTGGACCGATCCGTACGACACCCCCATTGGCGTGGGCTCGTCGTCGGCGCAGTTCATCTTGAGTGTCGCGACCGTGCACGCCCTGCGCGGGAATCCGATGCCAGCGGCCGAAAAAGTTTTAGCGCTGTACTGGAGCATCGTGGGAGACACCCAAGGCCTGCGCCCTTCCGGCGCCGACATCGTGGCGCAGTGGCTGGGCGGCCCTGTCGTGGTGTGCAACGAGCCCTTTCTTGCTGGCAAGCTTGACTCGTGGACCGGCGACGCCCAGTTCATCCTGGCCTACACGGGCCGCAAGGCCAAAACCCATGAGCATCTTTTGCAGCTACGGGCGCGTGGTTTTCCGCACGAGTTCGCCCCGGCATTTAATCAGCTCAACGAAATTACGTTAGGTGCGATTGACGCCTGGAAAGCACAAGATGCGGGCAAGCTGGGGGCGGCGCTCAGATTATTTCAGGCCGCCCTTGCGCGTGGCGGGCTGGCACCAGCCGAATTCACCGCCGAGCTCGATCCCATCCAAAACTGGCCTGGTGTGCTGGGCTGCAAAGGCAGCGGGGCCCAGGGTGGCGACTGCGTGCTGCTGCTGGTGGCGACAAATGCCGTTTCCCGAGTCTGCGATGAACTGAAAAATCGCAGCTGGAAGCCGATAGTAGCTAACTGGACCTCGAACGAGCTTGGCGGCCCAGCCGGCTGGAATTTATCGGGCAGCCGTAAATCCTGAACTTTACTTCGCCTTATCCGCGCGCGCCTGCTTCATCGCAGCCTTGCAGCCATCGGAAAATTTGAAATCCTTGTGCGCTTTTTTGTAACCATGCAGGCATTTCAGCAAACCCTTGCCCACGACTTCGCCCCCGCAGCCGGCCGTAGCGGCATCAGCCGTACAAGCCGTATCGATTTCCTGGCGATCGGCCTTTTTCGTGGCAACATCTTCGGCAAATGAGAACGAAACGACAAAAAGGGCAGCCAAAGGCAATACGAATTTGATTTTCGACATGATGATGTAATCCTCCAAAAAAATTATCAGGTTACGGACTCAATGATGCCGGCAGAATCGCGCGTTTGGTCAGACCCAGGCCAAAG